>NZ_FORX01000018.1:60559-100573 GCF_900114115.1 Desulfomicrobium apsheronum
ACGGTGGAACGCCCCGGGATCGATCGTTGCGTTGACGGCCCGGGATCAACACCGAGATTGGGCAGACACGTAGGTCTGCCCCTACGGGGATTCTGGCGGGGATTGTTTGGAATTGCGGCCCGATGGTACGGGCGAAAAATTTTTCGCCCGTGCGGTGGGACGCCCCGGAATCGATCGTTGTGTTGACGGCCTGGGATCAACACCGTGGATGGGCAGACACGTAGGTCTGCCCCTACGGGTGTTATGGTGCCCATTGTTTGGGATTGCTCCGCGATGGGGGGCGAAAAATTTTTCGCCCCTACGGTGGAACGCCCCGGGATCGATCGTTGCGTTGACGGCCCGGGATCAACACCGTGGATGGGCAGACACGTAGGTCTGCCCCTACGGGTGTTATGGTGCCCATTGTTTGGGATTGCTCCGCGATGGGGGGCGAAAAATTTTTCGCCCCTACGGTGGAACGCCCCGGGATCGATCGTTGCGTTGACGGCCCGGGATCAACACCGTGGATGGGCAGACACGTAGGTCTGCCCCTACGGGGGTCTGGGGGCATTGTTTGGGATTGCGGCGCGATGGTAGGGACGAAAAATTTTTCGCCCGTGCGGTGGGACGTCCTGGAATCGATCGTTGCGTTGACGGTCTGGGATCAACACCGAGATTGGGCAGACACGTAGGTCTGCCCCTACGGGGGTCTGGTGGGCATTGTTTATGATTGCGGGACGATGGTAGGGGCAAAAATTTTTCGCCCGTGCGGTGGGACGTCCCGAGATCATTCGTTGTGTTGTCGGACGGGGATTCTGGCGGGGATTGTTTGGGATCGCGGTGCGATTGTAGGGGCGGTCCTGCGTGACCGCCCTTCTTCGGCCATGCGTGACCGCCTGGGCAGACACCGCGGTTGGGCAGACACGTAGGTCTGCCCCTACGGTTGTTCGTAGAAGACGTATGTTGAAAATTCCGAAACCTCGAAATAGACCTTCTTTTCGTTTGCGCCGGGCAGGCCGTCCAGATTCGTATCCGCGATGCCGTATCCGAAACGGTATCCCCGGGCCTGGCTGTCGGAGGTGCCGTAGGCCGTCGAGAGTTTGTCTATCTTGATAAAACGGCGCACCAGCGTATCCCCGGAGTAGACCTCAAGCACCCCGTTGGTGCCGGTCCAGTTCTGGATGGTCCGGCCGAACTGGTTCTGGGCTTCCTGCGTACATCCGAAAAAACCAAGGGCCAGCAGCACAATCAGTAGTCGTCGCATGTCGTCTCCTTTTTTTGTTTTCCCGCCCGGACGATCCGTTACAAACCGTCACACGCCCTTGGCGCGCAGCTTGGACCAGCCCGGAAGCTCGTCCCAGGCCCTGCGAATTTCGGATTCATGACTGTCCGTGAACGGATCGAGCTTGCGCAAGGCGGACCGAAACGCGGGGCCGTGGTTGCGATGCTCCACATGACAAAGTTCGTGCAGAATCACATGTCTCGCCAGTTCCTGCCGTAAAAAAAGCAGCTTGGCGTTGAGACTGATCCCCAAACGAGCGGAACAGCTTCCCCATCGTCCCTGCTGGTTGCGTACCCGCACCCCGTTTATACCCACCCCATGCGCCGCCGCAAGCTCCCGACACAAGGGAACCAAATTGATTTTGCCCTGCTCGACAAGCCAAAGCTGCAAAACGAGCGCACCCGGAACAGTCTCTCCTTGCGGCAGGAAAATACGAAGCACGTCCCCGGTGGCCGCAAGCCTGGTCCGGGGCCCTGTTTCGTACTGAACGCGGTAGGTGCGATCCAGGAATGGAAGCTCGACAGCCTCGGGCAATGGATTTTGCCCCGGGGCTTCATTGCGGGCCGACATCTGGGCAAGATGGCTCTGAATCCATTTTTGATGGCGTTCGAGAATGGCCGGAACTTCGGAGGCCGAGACGCGGTAGGGCAAGACTATCTCAAGACCCTGACACGATCGCATCTTGAGCCAGACCTTGCGCGCGCGATGGCTGCGGGTAACTGTGACGGGAATGGATTGCCAGTGCATGAATGAAAAAGGGCGGCTTAAAGCCGCCCCGTTTTTACCAGATGTTTTCGCGTTGAGTCGCCAGGGCTTTGACCTGCTCGTCAAAGTCCGAGAATCCGGCCTGATGCAGGGCATCGAGCACCGTGGTTTCCCAATCCCAGTTGGAGTAGATGACCGGCTTGTGGAAGATGCTGCGGAAGGAGGCCAGCTCCTGGCGGTAGAAATCCTCTTTCACGCTGCCAAGATTGGACTGCAACTGCTCATGCAAGCGGGCCAGTTCCCCTTCATACCAGTCCATGAGGTCGGGACCGGAGGTGTTTTTCTTGAGAATGTGCTCGTAGCGGTTTTCGGCCAGGAGCATGTGCAGGCGTTCCAGGTGCTGTTCCTGAAGCCAGGCACCAAGACCCGCGAGGGGGATGTTCTCGGCTTCCACCTCGGCCACGTCAAACTTGGTCTGCTGGTAGGTGTCCGGCACGACGGACGCCGAGACGATACCCGCGATGCACACGAGACCACGGATGATCTTGGAGTTGGACACGCCCTGACCGCAGAATCCAACCTTCTTGCCGAACTTCTGACCGGTGAAGATGGTGGTCAGGATGGCCCAGACCACGGCCGGGTCTTCCTCGTCATAGATGTGGCGCAGCCGCGCGTTGTCGCGGTCCGTACCGAGGACCAGCTGGGTCATGTCGTTGGAGCCGATGGAGAAGCCGTCGAACTCCTTGATGAATTCCTTAGCCAGCACGGCATTGCTCGGAATCTCGGACATGAGGATGATCTTCAGACCGTTGTCGCCGGAGTGAATGTTGTGCACCTGTCCCAGATAACGCTTCATGGAGCGTGCTTCTTCCAGGGTGCGCACAAAGGGCAGCATCAGATGCAGGTTGGAGCCGCCGAATGCGCCGCGCGCCAGCTTGAAGGCCTCCAGCTCCCAGTCATGGATGTTGCGGGACACGCCGCGATATCCGAGCATGGGGTTGTCTTCATGGCCTTCGAAGAGCAGCCCGCCGAGCAGATTGCGATACTCGTTGGTCTTGTAGTCGGTGGTGCGGTAGACGATGGTCTTGCCGTGGAAGGCCATGGAGAAAAGGGCCAGCCCCTGGGCCAGGCTCTGGATGTAGAGCTCCTTGCCGCTGCGATAGCCGCGAGACTTGAGGATCTCCTGAATTTTTTCGGGCAGGGTGCGGACGTTGTCCATCTCCTGCTGCAGGCCGACTTTCTTGGCCACGTCTTCGCGCATGGCCGAGATCTTTTCCAGGGTGCTGACGATGACCGGATCGCGTTCGATGCGGGCCACGTCCTTGGCGATGGAGTCCTGAATTTCCAGACGCCTACGCTGGGAATGGGGATCAGAGCCAAGCAGCTCCAGCTCATCGGCATAGCCCATGATGACCGAGACATGATCTCTTAGATTGTGCGACGTCTTGAGCACTTCGAAACGCTGGGTGGCGAACTCCAGGTGTTCGTCAAGCTTCTTGTCCAGTTCGCGCAGCTGGCGATGGATGGCCAGCACCTCATCGGTGCCCTTGGCCCCTTCCCTCTCGGTCAATTCTTCCATCTTGCGGGCCAGACCCGTGACGATGCCCACGTAACTGCGCAACTTGATGTCAAGCGAGATGATGCCTGCGGCCATCTGCTCGAAGACGATCTTGGTCAGGTCGTTCTCGAGAAATTCGACCTTGGTGCCGACCACGGACTCCAGTGTGCCCAGGTCGTAGGCTTCGAGGGCCAGGGGATGCACGCCGATGTTGCCGAGCATGAACTCGGCACGCAGCAGCCCCACTTCAAAGTCGGGCACATCACGCAGCCGGGACAAAAACAGGGACTGCCCCACGTCGGCCAGAATGAGGCCGACCTTGGTCTTGGTGGCCGGCAGCTTGCTCACGTCGATCTCGCCGCCCACGTCGACGAGTGGCAGCAGGCCACGGTAAACCTTGCCCCGGGAGCCGTCCACGGTCACTTCGTGGTTGTCCAGGGTGCGCAGTTTCTCAAGGCGCTTGATGCCGATGACTGCCGGGATGCCGAGCTCACGCGAAGTGATGGCGGCATGGCTGGTGTCACCGCCCGCGTCGGCCATGATGGCCGCCGCGATGCGCATGCCGGGCACCATGTCCGGGTCGGTGCGTTCGGCGGCCAGGATGTTGCCCTTGTTGATCTTGTTCAGTTCCAGGGCGGAGCGCAGGTAGCGGACCAAACCCTGGCCGGCGCCACGGGACGCGCCATTGCCTTCGAGCAGCACTTCGGCGTCCTTGGCGGCGTCGGGATCGACTTCCTTGCGGCGCATGAAAATGGTGTGGGGATGGTGCTCAAGGTCTTCGTTCCACCGGGTCTCGGGACGGGCCTGCACGAACCAGAGGCGATCCCACTGGTCGATGCAGAACTCCGAATCCATGATCATGCCGCCGTAACCCTTGCTGATGCAGCGCACGCCCTTGGCCACGGACTCGGCCTGAGCCAGGGACAGGGACCAGCGGTAGGCCATGTCCTCTGCCACGGCCTCGACCTTGGTGCCGCGTCCGGATTCCTTGTAGATGATGCGCTTGTCCTTGCATCCCATGTAGCGGATGACGATTTCCTGACCGTCCTCACGCTGGAAAACGTAAAACTTGTCGGGGGTGACCAGGCCGCTGACCACCGCCTCACCGAGGCCGTAGCTGGCGTCGATGGAGACGAGATCCTGACGCGCAGTGCCCCGGCATCCGGTGGAGGTGTCGGCGGAAAAGGCCGTTCCGGAAATGACGGGGTTGATCATGCGCATGATGCACACGGACAGAGAAGTGTTCTCAATGGCCCACTCCTGCTTGGCCTTGACGCCGATGGAGTCGTCGCCGGTCTGCTCGGCCTTGGCCACGGCATCGAGGATGGCCTCGCGCCGGTAGGTCATGGAGCGCAGGTTGTAGGCGGAAGCGCAGTCCCAGTGGTAGGCCTGCACGACATAGTTGTCGCCGACAATGTTCAGGTAGGTGTCCTGCAATCCGGCAAAGGCCTTCTTGCGGCTGTCCTCGCCGGCTGCCGAAGAGCGCACGGCGACAGGCTCGTTCTCAAGGCCCGCTTCCTTGCAGATCTCAAGGTAGGCTCCGCGCACGGCGTCAGCCACGTCCTTGGGCAGGTCCACGGACAGGATGGCGGCCTGCACGAGCACGGATCTCTTGCGCAGCTGATCGATACCCTCGGGCGAAACGGCGAAGCCCTCCACCACGTTGTTGATGAAGGTACGCAGACGGATCAGGGTCCCTTCCTGCTTCTTGGCGGCCTCTTTCACGTCCAGGGCGATCTTGCGAACGAACTTCTGCAGAAATTCCGAATCCTTGTTGATCTCGGCATCGGTCCAGTCCATGGAATCATATGCCTTGTCCACCGAGGTACGGACCAGGGCGGCGTTGACCTTTGTCTCATCGAGAAGCTTGTGGAAGGCGATGGAGGAGATGGCCCGAAATTGGGGAGCCCGAATGCCTTCAATCGTGCTGATGATGGCGGTGTTGTAATTCTTGCCACCGACCAGCAGTTCGGCATCTTCGCCAATCGTCACGATATCCTTGCCGGTCAGGACGAGCTGCTTTTGAATCTGCTCAATCACTGCGGGAGGTGTGGTGACCTCCGTGGACGTATCGGCTTTCTTCTTGGAACTCTTCTTGTCGCTCTCAGCCATCTTCTCCTCCTCTTTCGTGCGCAAATCGAAAACAAGTGTGATCGCCCGGAAAAAAACTGGGCTTGGGGTACATGCCGACGTGTCTGTACGTCAACAAACCTGAACCTTCATGACACGAAAAAAATATATGCAAAAGTTCTTGACATAAAAGAACAGGCCCCGCGGCCTGTCTAAACCTTCTGACCGCAAGACGGGCAAAACTTGAAGTCATCCCGGGTCACCGGAGCCGAACAGGTCGGACATTTCCGAGGAGCAGGCACAAGCTCTACCAGAAGCTCCCCTTCCTTGACCGGTACCATTTTTTTGTCTTCCTGGTAATCGGCAAATTTGAGCACGCGCCCGACCATGCCGTCCACCGGAGCAAGAATGGATTTTTCCTGCTTCATGATCGATATATTGAAGAGTTCCTCTCCTTTCTTGACCATGTCGCCGGGCTTGACGTGCACGACCCACAAGTCACCGCTGGACGGCGAACCCACATGATACGGATTGCGGGAATCGGCCATTTCCAGACCGGAGTCATCCTTGCCCGAGGCCTCGGCCACCTTGACCTGCATGGAAAAGGATTCGGAGTCCAGGGAATAGGAAACAAGGCTCATGCCATGATCGTCCGGGCGCGAGATATGCTGCAGGGTCAGGACATGATGCTTGCCCTGGCTGTCCTTGAACATGACTTCGTCCCCGGCTTTGAGGCCTTCAAACCAGACATGCAGGGGCAGACGGTTGCAGTCTCCGTATTTGCCCACGAATTTGATGGTGTTCAGGGCGTCGCCCGGATGGTTCAGATACATGACCAGTTCCTCGTCCGTGGGAATCCGGCCGATATGCTCGACCAGGCTCTGCTGCTCCTTGGGCACGTCGATGTCCAGCAAAGTCGTAAGCGGGGAGGACTCGGTGCGCCGGGAAATGGCGTCACGGTATTCGGGACCAAAGGCGGACTCGTAGACCCAGTCCGGCGGAAAGCCCAGGGGCAGGCGTCCGAACTTGCCCAGAAGCAGATCGCGGAACGCGTCGTTGGCATCCTGGTAGATCTTCAGGCGCTCGGCGCGGGTTTCATCCGTCAGCATCTCCTCGGGCACGGTCACGACCTGATCGAGCACCGCCAGAAGCCTGCGCACTCCACGGCGTCCGCCGCGCTTGTATGCGCCGGTCACGGCCAGAAACGCGGTGTTCCAGGTGATCTGCGAACCGGGCGTGACGTCATGGTAGCGCACGATCTTGCGGATTCCGGCCAGGAACTTGAGCATGAACGGCAACAGATGGATGTAGCCCTGCTTCATGGCTCCTTCCTGAGACGAGGACGTCGCGCCACCGGGCATGCCGTGCTCGATGACGTCGTAGTCGATGCCCTGGAAATGCGGAGCCGTGTAGCGGTCGTAATAGGGCATGATCTGCTTGAGCACGAAGCCCGTGGTGCGGATCATGTCTTTGTTGAGATTGGTCTTCAGCCCCAGCTCCTCGATGTAGGCCGCCGTGGAGAGAACCTCGCCCTGACCGTACCAGCGCACGGCCGCGCCGATGGCCGCGTCCACGATATGCGCTCCGGCCTTGGCCGCCGCCGCCATCGCGGGCACGAAGAGGCCGTCGGTGTAGTGGCGATGCGAATGGATGACCAGTTCGGGATAGCTCTTGCGGATGGCCGAAACCAACTCGGTCATGAATATGGGGGGACAGACACCGGCCATGTCCTTGAGGCCCAGGATGATGAGGCGCTCGGCCTTCTTCTTGGAGCAGCCCGCCACCTGGGCGGTCATGTCGAGGATCTCCTGCACCACGCCCAGATAATGGGGTACGTCAAAGCCCTTGGCGTAGGACAGTGATATGGCCGGTTCCCAGATGTTTTTTCTGGAATTCAGGGCCACTTCGGCGAAGGGACGCATGTTTTCGATATGATTCAAAAAATCGAAACAACGAATGACATCGTAATGGTCGCAGATCATCTCGCCGGTACGACGCATGATGTTGCGCGGCTGCGGCTTGTATCCGAGCACGTTGGTGGAGCGGATGAGAATCTGCTTCAGGGTCTTGGGCGCGAATTCGTTCCATTCACGGGCTTCGCTGAAGGGGTAGGTCATGTTGGCCAGCATGGCGACGTGAAAATGCGCCCCGCCGCCGTTCTCCAGCGAGAAGAATCCGCAGTTGTCGAGATAGGGGCCGATGATGCGGTCTTCGGCCAGTCGGAAACGGTTGCCCGAGTTGGACTGGGTGATGTCGCGGGTGGTCGTGTCCGAGAAATGGACGTGATCGGAATCACGGAGGTAGGCAAGGGTCGCATCCCTGTCGCCACGCGGATAGGGATATTCGTAATATTCCGGCTCGATGCCCGGCAGCGAAGGCTTGAAGGCATCCATGCGCTTGCCGTCCTTGGTCCGGTATTCCCCGAGCTTGACGTGCGGGTTGTATCCGTGCGCGGAAATCTCGGCCACCAGGCGCGAAAGGCGCACGGCCTCGGATTCCTTGTCCATGTAGATCATGAGCTCAGGAGCGCTGGCCACGAACTTGGTGTCGTACTCTCCGGCGCGAAAGCGCGGATGCGCGATGATCTGGCGATGAAAGTGGATGGTGGTCTTGATCCCGCCGATGATGTACTCGTCCAGGGCCCTCTCCATGATCCCCAGCACCTTGCCCCACTGCGGACCGTAGGCGATGAGCAGGGAAGCCGCCGAATCGTACTGGGAGGGAAACTCGTACCCGCCGCAGACGCATGAATCCACGCGCACGCCGGGACCGCCCGGAGACATGTACCGGGTGATGCGTCCGGCGTTGGGCGAGAAATCGTTCTGCGGATCCTCGCAGTTGACGCGGACCTGAATGGCATGGCTCTTGGGCGTGCAGTTCTCCCGGTTAAGGCGCAGCTCGGCGCCGAAAGCCACGGCGATCTGCTCTTCCACAAGATCGATGCCGTAACGGCACTCGGTGATGCCGTGCTCGACCTGCAGCCGGGTGTTGACCTCGATGAGATAGGCGCGGCCCTCGGAATCGACCAGAAATTCAACGGTACACAGGGAATGGTATCCCACCGCGCGCACCAGCTGGCGTGAGTAATCCTTGAGCTTTTCACGCAGCTCCTCGGTCATGCCCGGCCAGGGAGAGGGAGTGATCTCGACCAGTTTCTGATGGTTGCGCTGCACGGTGCAGTCGCGTTCGTCGAAGGCGAAGACATTGCCGTACTTGTCGGCGATGACCTGAATCTCGATATGTCTGATGGAGGTCAGCAGGCGCTCCACGTACAGGCGCGGATTGCCAAAAGAGGCCTGGGCCAGGGTCGAGGCCTTGATGAAGGCGTCGGCCAATTGATCCTGGCTGAAAACTTCGTAGATGCCTCGTCCGCCGCCGCCGCCCTCGGCCTTGAGCATGACCGGCAAGCCGATCTCTGCGGCTACCGTCTTGGCCTCCTCCACGGAGACAGCGCCTTCGGAGCCAGGCACGACGGGGATGCCCAGCTTCTGGGCCAGGGTGCGGACCTGAACCTTGTTGCCCAAGAGACGCATGGCCTCGGAAGTGGGTCCGATGAAAATGATTCCGGCATCGGCGCATTTGGAAGGAAAGGAGTCGTCCTCGGAGGCAAAGCCCCATCCGGGATGGATGGCCGCCACGCCCCGAGCCTTGGCCAGGGCGATTATCTTGTCGATATCGAGGTACGCACGCGAATTCTCCCCGAGATGAAGGAGTTCATGGGCGCCGGAGGTAAAGGGGGCTGTCTTGTCCACATCCGTGGCCGTGATCATGGGCACGCCCTGAAAAACTTCCTTGATGGAACGAACGATTCTTCTGGCGGGAATGCCGCGATTGGCGACAAGAATCTTTTTGCCCCGGATCTCCCGGGCCACTTCTTCAAAACTGCGGGGAGTCTGCGAACACATATATTTCTCCGTATGCGTTATATTTGACTTTCCGACCAGCCCTCGGGACGCAGCGAACCGGAATGCAAGATCCGCCTTTCACCGTCGGCCAGAAGGATGATGCCGCCGTCCGGGCTTACCCCCGCATACGTTCCGCAAACCGATGATCGATTGTCCGAAACGCGCACCAAGGCCCCAAGATAGGCTAGAACAGGCTCGATTAACTGGGAAAACTCCAGAGGGGTCGAATCAGAAAGTTCAGTACTGTAACGGAGCCGACCAAAATTCACAAGCCGTAACCACAGGCCAAAAATGGACACTCCGCGCAAAAGCCCGCCCAGACTCGCCGCCACGCAGGCATGATCCCGGCGCAGGTCGGCGTCCTCTGGGCATGACGCGATGTTGAGCCCTATCCCGGCCAGCAGCACATCGCCCCGCTCCTCGATCAGGATTCCGCCGATCTTGCGGTCATGCAACAGAATATCATTCGGCCATTTGAGCGTTACCGGCACCCCAAGCTCGCCCAGTCCCCGGCACATGACCCAGCCGACCAGCACGGAGAGCATGTTTTGCCAGGTGCTTGGGGGCATGGGTAGCCGCCAGGCCGCGAACAGGTTTCCGGGCTGGGAAATCCAGTTCCTACGCATCTGCCCGCGGCCGGCCCACTGCCGGGTGGCCAGGACCGAATCCCAGGGGTCAAGGCAGCCCTGCCCGGCCAGGTGTCCGGCCACGTCAAGGGCCGAGGAGCAAGGCCCGCAAAGATAAACGCGCTCGTCCGACCGGTCGGCGCAAGGCTCTCCCGGACCAAGAATGGCGGGCGCGTCAGCGTGATCGGCGGAAAATGCGTCCGTGACGCCCTCGATATCAGGAGTCCAGAGGATGGGCATGAGCTTGTACCGGCAAAACGTGGATCAGGATTTGCTCTTTTGCTTCTTTTGCATGAGCAGGCGCTTGAGATCGGATTTGTCCCCCGCGCGATAAACCTGCGCGGGCTGGGACCGCACCGGAGCGGGGCGAGGCGCCATGGGGCGCGGAGCCTCTTCGCTGGAGGGAGCCTGCTCGACAGTGACGGCGATGGGCGCGGGTTCCGGCTCGACCGGCCGCGCGGGAGGCGCGGGGGCGGACGGAACGGACGCTGGAGCCGGACGTGGCGGAACAGCGGATGGCGCGGCAGTGGCGGGCACGGCGCGCGGAGCCGGACGCGGCGGAGACACCGAAGCGGCCACGGGCGTGGGACGCGGAACCGGGAGGGACGGCCGGGCGACGGAGGCCGCCGCTGTCCCTGCAAATCCCGGGGCAGGTGCCTGGGCGTAGCTGAAGCCCGTGGGCGTCAGCGGCGAAGAACCGGCGACAGGCTGATAAAAGATGGAGCGCATGTAGCGCTTCGGCTCGAACATGCCCGTCACTCCGGTCAGGGACTCGGTGGACCCGATCACCAGGGAACCGTCGGGTTCCAGCACGGAGGCGATTTTCTCGAAAACCATCTTCTTGTCGGCAGGTGTGAAATATATCGCAACGTTGCGACAAAACACTATGTCGAACTTGCCAAACCCCGCAAACGGCTTCATCAGATTGAATTTCTTGAAGACAGCCATGGCCCGGATCTCGTCCTTGATCTTCCACCCATCGCCCATAAGCGTGAAGTATTTGTTCAACGTCTGCTGCGACAGGCCTCGCTCTATCTCGAACTTGTTGTATTTTCCGTAGCTCGCCTTGGTCACGGCGTCATCGGAGATGTCGGTGCCGAGGATGGAAATCTGGAAATTGCTCAGGTTGCCGAGGGCCTCACGCAGGGCGATGGCGATGCTGTAGACTTCCTGCCCGGTGGAGCAGGCGGCGCTCCAGATGCGGATGGGAATGTTGCGTCCAGAGGCCGATTTCGAACGGGCGTCGATGAGGTCCGGTAGGATCTTGTGCTTCAATACTTCAAAGGGGGATGCGTCGCGAAAAAAAAGGGTCTCGTTGGTGGTGATGGCGTTGACGATCTCTTTTTCCATGTTGCCGCCACGATCGGCCTTGGCCTTGGCGTGCAGGTCCAGATACGAGGTGCAGCCGTACTGCTGCATCATGGATTTGAGCCGAGTCTCGATCAGGTAGGTCTTGGTCGAGTCCAGGGCCACTCCGCAAATGGAGTAGATGTATTTGGAGAGGACGCTGAATTCGTCCGCGGTGATGGTCGTCATAGTGCCGCCACTGTTGGAATTGGCATTGCTAACGCACCGTGCGGATGATCTCGGAGGCGATCATCTGCAAAGGTGAGACAACATCCACGACACCTGCCTCGACCGCGATCTTGGGCATGCCGTAAACCACGCACGACTCCTCGTCCTGGCCTATGGTCACGGCCCCGAAGCTCTTGAGCACCTTCAGGCCCAGGGTCCCGTCGCCGCCCATGCCGGTCATGATCACGCCGGTGGACAAGGCGCCGTATTCACGCGCAACGGAGCGAAACATGTAGTCCGCGGCCGGTTTGCAGTTGTTTTCGGGCGGATCGTCGGTGACCTGGATGATCTTTGCCCCGCCCGTGCCCGAAGCCACGCGCATGTGCTTGCCCCCGGGGGCGATGTAGATCACATCGGGACGCACGACCTCGTTGTTCTCGGCTTCGCGGACCTCGTACTGGCACTTGGAATCCAGGCTCTCGGCCAGGGACTTGGTAAAGACGGGCGGCATGTGCTGGACCACGAAGATGGGCACCCCGAGCTTTGGGAGCTGCGGCAGCATCTTGGTCAGGGCATTGGGCCCGCCCGTGGAAATGCCGATGGCCACGGCCTTGGACTTGCCCGTGCGCCGGGACGAAGCCAGCACTGACGGAGCCGCAGAAGACGGCGCGGGAGCGCCTGCGGACCTGTGCCTCTGCTTGAGCAGGGACCGAAGCTCCAGCCGCTTCGCAAAGGCCTTCACCCTTGGCTGAATGGCGCCCCGGAGGATCTGCACATTTTCCTGCATGCCCTCGGCGTCCGGCTTGGCGATAAAATCGAAAGCCCCAAGTTCCAGCGCGCGCATGGTGATGTCGCTGCCGCGCTTGGTCAGCGTGGAAAGCATGATCACGCCCACATCAGGAAAGCTCTTCTGGATCTCCTGCAGGGTCTCGAGTCCGTTCATGATCGGCATTTCCACGTCCAGCGTGATCAGGTCCGGCTTCAGGGACGCTATGCGGGTCAAGGCGATCTTCCCGTTATTGGCGGTGCCGACCACTTCGATCCCCGGTATCTCGGCGAGAATGTCGCCCACCACCTTGCGATACATTATTGTATCGTCCACAACCAGAACACGCAGATTCATCCAGACTCCTAGATATAATGAGACTTAATCGTCGGCCAGCACTTCACCGACATCGAGCACGGCGACAAGATCCCGGGAAGACTTGAGCACGCCCTGGAAATACTTGCCCTTGAGCCCCTTGATGTTGGAAGGGGTTGGTTCCATGTCTTCCCATTTGGACGTGACCACGTCGGTGATGCGGTCGACCAGCAGACCGATGTTCTCATCGCGGGAATTGACGATGATGATGCGGCTGGTCTCCGTGGCTTTCGAGGGAGCAAGGCCGAGCTTGCGGCCCAGGTCGATAATGGTCACGATCCTGCCGCGCAGGTTCATGATGCCAAGCACATAGGACGGCGCCTGCGGCACCTTGGTCATTTCCATCTGCCGGTTCATTTCCTGAATGAGATTGATATCAATCCCGCACAGGGCCGAACCTACGTAAAAGCAGGACAGCTGCAGGGCACCCGTCTTTTCTTTGGCCTGCTGTTTCATGCAATTCTCCTTGAAAGAGCTCTAGGCATCACTCATGCACCGCACACGCTTTTTTAAGATTGAAACCGTTTCGTGGATTGCGGGATTACCCCGCATCCAGGGCCATCAGGAGGCGTAACGCTTCAACCACTCGTAAATGGACTGCAGGAGGCGCTCCTTGTCCAGCTTTACCTGATAATCGTCAATACCCACGGCCTTGCCGCGCGCCATGTCCTCGTCTCCGGCCAGGGATGTCAGGGCCACGATGGGCATCATGGAGAAACGCCTGTCCTGGCGGATGCGCCGGGAAAGTTCGAATCCATCCATGTTCGGCATCTCGATGTCCGTGACCACGAGGTCGAATTTTTCGGGATCCGCGTCGAGCATGTTCCAGGCCTCCACGCCATCCTCGGCCACATCGACCATGTACCCGTCATCCTCGATGAACTTCCTGACCTGGTTGCGGAAGAAATCCGAGTCCTCGACCAGGAGCAGATGCGGAACCCCGACCTCGCCCGCGTCATCGGCGATTTCGATGCTGCCGCGCACCGCGAACCAATCGGGCTGAACCGTCTGGATGAGTTCGTAGATGTCCACGATGAGGGTGGTGTTGTCACCGATGACCGCCGATCCGCTGATGCCGGGCTGCTTCAGGGTGAAGCTGTCGAGAGTGACCTGCGCCTCGATGGCGTCCACGGGCGGCTTGGCCAGGAGGCCTATCTCGTGACCGGCCATGAGGAAGACGATGACGATGAGTTCACCGGAGATGTCGAGCAATCCGACATTGGTCGCCTGATCGAGGGAGAAGACCGGCAAGGTTCCGCCACGGTACTTGATGACCCGCCGTCCGCCGACCTCTTCGATCTCGGCGGCATCGATGAGTTCCACCCGGGCCACGAGGTCGAGAGGCACGGCGCAGTATTCCTGCGGCGTGTTGCGGAAGACGAAGAGGGAGAGTTTTTCCTGACCGGTGGTCGTCTCGGCTTCCTTGGGCGTCTGTACCGCCTCCCGGGTCACGCTCAGGCTGAGATCGCCCAGGCGTCCCAGGCCCGCCACATCGAGGATGAGCGCGACATGCCCGTCGCCCATGATGGTCGCGCCCGCATAGCCCTGGCATTCCTTGAAATGTCGGCCCAGCGGCTTGACCACGATCTCGACCGAGTCGTGGAGCTGATCGACGACCAGGCCGTACCGGAACTGTCCGGCCGAAACCACGACAAGATTGACATCGGCCGAGGCGCACCCAGATTCCCGGATGTCGCCGAGACTCTTCTCGCCGCGCAGGATCTCGCCCACCATATTGGAGGCTTCGCAGGAGTCGGCGTTGAGGCCCAGCACATTGGAAAGATACAGCAGCGGTATGAGCTCACCGCGCAGCAGGAGCACCTCGGCATCGCCCACCAGCTCCACGCGCTCCGTGATCTGTTCGACGGGAATGCGCAGCAATTCGTCGACGTTGACCTGCGGAATGGCGTAACGTTCCTGACCCACGGATACGAGCAGGCTGGGGATGATGGCCAGAGTCAGAGGCAGCTTGATGCGGATGGTCGTGCCCTTGCCCCGCTCGGTTTCGATATCGACCTGTCCGCCGAGCTGGTCCAGATTGGACTTGACCACATCCATGCCCACGCCGCGCCCGGAAACATCCGTGACCTGCTCGGCCGTGGACAGGCCGGGCAGGAAAATCAGGTTGGCCTTTTCCTTGTCGGACATGGACTTGGCCTGATCCGGCGAGATGAGACCACGACTCAGGGCCTTGGCCACGATCTTTTCGGTGTCGAGCCCGCCGCCGTCATCGACGATCTCGATGATGACCTGTCCGGCCTCGTGATAGGCCTTGAGCACGATGGTGCCCATGGCCTGCTTTCCGGCCTTGACGCGCACATCGGGCATTTCGATGCCGTGATCGGCGGAATTGCGGACCAGATGGGTCAGCGGATCGCCCAGGCCTTCGATGATGGTCTTGTCCAGCTCGACGTCGTTGCCTTCGAGCTGCAGGTCGATCTCCTTGCCCAGATTGCGGGCCAGATCACGGACCACGCGCGGAAACTTATTGAAAATATTGCCCACGGTCTGCATGCGGGTCAGCATGATGGTTTCCTGCAGCTCGGACGTGACCAGATCGATGCGCTGTCCGGCCACCTCGATCTGGTGAATGGCGCCAGAGGAAATGGCCTGCATGAGCTGGTTGCGGCTCAGGACCAGTTCTCCCGCCAGGTTCATCAGGTCTTCGAGCAGGCTGACATGCACACGCAGGGAGTCGGGCTGGGCGATGGCGGATTTGGGAGCCTTCGGATCGGACTTGCGGCCCGCATCCTCGTCGGCCGTCATCTGGGGCTCGGTCCGAGGAGCCGGCGTTGCAGGAGCGGCAGGAGCGGTCGGCGCCGAGGCAACGGGCTCGGCCAGGGCCGAGGCCAACGTTTCTCCGCTGAAAAGCTCCGATATCAGGGAATCAGTTCTGTCCTCGTTGGGAGTCTGCGGGGTCTGGTCCAGAAGCTCCTGGGCGAAATCGGCCACCGGGGCCGCCTGATCGGAAGGCAGGTCGATGCTCAGGGTCGTGATGAATTCGCTTCCCAGATCCAGAAGCGCGGGCATGATGTCGTCCTCGATGATGGAACCAAAAAGAACGAAGAAAGGAATGCGATTGGAAAAATCGTCGTCCTCCAAGGTGCCCACGGCCTCGAAATCGACCTTCAGATCGAGAATCACGCCTGTGGAGTCCATGCCCTTCAAAATATCAAAAATGGTCTTGTTCTTGCGCTGCACGTCATGGATCAGATCGAACTCAAGAAGATAGAGGTTCTTTCCCCCCTTCTTGTTCTGGAGCAGATCAAACTCCGCGACCTCGAAGACCACTCGTCCCCGACGATCCCGAACCTCGACCCGGCGATCCACGGAAGCCTTTTCCTCGCCTTCCAGATTGGCCGAAGCCGCCGCCGTCAGGGCCACGACATGATCGTCGATATACGCATCGTTGCTCTCGGCCACATTGGAGATCAGGTCACGCAGCTTGTCGAAGGCCAAAAGGACGATGTTGACCACTTCGGGCTCCGGGACAAGCTCGCGGTTGCGGACCATGTCCAGGATGTTCTCGATCTTGTGTCCAAGATCCTTGATCTTGGTCAGACCCAGAAACCCGGCGCCCCCCTTGATGGAATGCGCCGCGCGAAAGACCTTGTTGACCAGCTCCACATCGATATCGGCGCCCGCCTGTTCAATGGCCAGCAAATCGTTCTCGATATCCCCGAGGTGCTCGGCTGCTTCTTCCACGTACATTTGGAGAGTTTCGTCATCCATCATCATTGTGCGAACTCCATATGGATTTCAATTTATGAGGCCTTCTCCCGCGCCTGCGAGCGGCGGTCTCAAGGTGCCAGGGTTTTCACCCGCGCTCCTGATCTGAAAAAGACGACCGTTAATGACCTGTGTTGGCCTTGGCTCCCGCCATCGGCACAAAGGGCGATTCTCATCGGCCACCATGGCGGGCATTTGCCGCCTGACCGCGTTATGAGTCCAGGTTCAGATGCTGGTCAAGACGCATCGACTTGAAAAGCTTGATTATGTTCTCGGAAGCGTTGACAATTATCAACTTCCCGCCTTTTTTCTTCATGGAATTGTGCGTGGCGATGATCACTCCGATACCTATGGAGTCCATCATCCCCGCCCCGGTCAGATCGAGGCGCACCTCCGCCGGAGAGTCTGCCAGCAAAGAAGCCAGCTCCTGCTTGAACTCCGGGACCATGGAGGACACAAGATCCTGACCTGGGGTGATGGTGGCAATATTCCCTTCGCGGACGATAGCAGACATAGGCGGCTCCTTAGGAGAAAAATCATGGCTGGGAGGACCTTCTTACACAGGGGTCCGTACGATATCAATCTACAACACTGGCAATAATTTGCAACAATTACTGATCATTGTCCCCGAAATTTCGCATACGCGCGCTTGCCGTCCTACATAATCCCATACACAGCCAGCATAAAAGACGTTTTTCGCGTATGCCGAGAATATGCGCTTTGCCCTTGTCAACATTATGATTTTCTGGAAAATATAAGTTTACTTGTCGTTAGCCGACGAAAAGCATGAATACGCATAAACCATTACCCAAGAAAAATTCCCTGATGACCTCCACCCAGCACGCGCCGAACACCGAACCACCCATCACGACCAGTATCCTGCTGGTCGAAGACAACGCCATAGTCGCCTTCGACATGCAGCAACGGCTGCAAAAGCTCGGGTACCAGGTCCAGGGCATCATCACCTCCGGCGAGGAAGCCATCGCCGCCGTTTCACGGCAAGCGCCGTCACTGATCCTCATGGACATCTTTCTCGATGGGCGCATCGACGGCATCGAAGCGGCCAAGGCCATCCTTGAAAACACGCAGATCCCCATCATCTTCCTGACCGCCCATGACGACGAAGAAACCCTGGGGCGCGCCAAGATCACCGAGACCTTCGGCTACATCATAAAACCCGCCGAATCCCGAGACCTGCATGTTGCCATCGAAATCGCCCTCTACAAGCATTCCGCCGCGCAGGCGCTCCAGAAGAGCGAACAGCAGTACAGGCTTCTGTTCAACTCCATGCTGAACGGCTTCGCCCTGCACGAGGTCGTGACCGACGCTTCGGGGAAACCCGGAGATCTGCTCTTCCTCGACGTCAACCCGGCCTTTGCCAGCTTCTTCGGCCTGCCCGCAAAAGACATCGTCGGACGCAGCCTGCGCCAGCTCTCGGAAAAGGTCGAACCATACTGGATCGACATCCTCGCCAAGACCGCCATGACCCGCGAGTCGATCCGCTTCGACAGCTTCGCGGGGTTCGTGGGCAAACATTTCTCCGTGGTCGCCTTCAGCCCTCAGCCCCGGCAGGTGGCCGCCATATTCGAGGACACCACCAAACGCAAGGACGCCGAAAAGCATCTGCAGCACCGAACCTTCCACGACGCCCTGACCAACCTTCCCAACCGCGCGCTCTGCCTGGACCGCATCCAGCAGGCCATGGAGCGCAGCCAGGTACGCGACGACTACCTCTTCGCCGTGGTGCAGGTCGACATCGACCGCTTCAAGGACGTCAACGACAGCCTCGGGCATCTTGTCGGCGACCAGCTGTTGCAGTCCATAGGCCACATCCTGCTTGATACCGTGTCCGCCGTGGACACGGTGGCACGCCTGGGCGACGACGAGTTCGTGGTCCTGCTGGAGGAATTGCCCTCCAGGAAAGCGGGCACGGCCACCATCAAAAAAATCAAGTCCGCCCTGAACCGCACCCTGGACATCGAGCATCATCCCCTCCACATCAGTGCGTGTTTCGGCGCTCTCTTCGGGCCCAACGAATACACCTCGCCCGAATACTTTCTGCAAGGAGCCAACATCGCCTTGCGCCACGCCCAGGAACAGGGCCTGGACCAACTGCGCTTTTACGCGCCGGAAATGCAGGACAAGGCCCTCAAGAAGCTGGACACGGAAACACGGCTGCGCAACGCCATCAACGAAAACGAGCTCTTCCTCGCCCTGCAACCTATTTTTTCCATAGACCAGAGCCCGACCCTGAGCGGCTTCGAAGCCCTCTTGCGCTGGAAGCCCAAGGACAAGGGCTGGGTCCCCCCCAGCGAATTCATCCCCATTGCCGAACAGACCGGGCTCATCCTGCCCATCGGACAGTGGGTGCTGGAGCAATCCTGCAAGGTGCTGCGATCCTGGGCCGAAAAATACCCGGAGAATGCCTTCAGCGTGTCCGTCAACCTGTCCGCGCGCCAGTTCTCCGATCCCGATCTGGTGCAAAACCTGTTCAACTGCATCCGCCACAACCGCATCAACCCCTTGCAGCTCAAGCTTGAGATCACGGAAAGCGACGTCATGACCAATCCCGAGGCGACGATTCAGAAGCTTCGCATCATGAAGGAGCTGGGCATGGCCATTCTGGTCGATGATTTTGGCACGGGCTACTCGTCCATGAGCTACTTGCAACGCTTTCCCATCGACACGCTCAAGATCGACCGCAGTTTCGTGACTCATCTGGACAAGCACGCCAACCGCGTCATCGTGCGCACCATCGTCAATCTGGCCCACAGCCTCGGCCTGTCCGTGGTGGCCGAGGGCATCGAGACCGAAGCCCAATATCTGACGCTCAGGGAAATGGGCTGCGAATACGCCCAGGGCTACCATTTCTCCAGACCCATCCTGCTCGACCAGATCGACGAATTCATCCGCGAACATCTCAAAAAATAGGGCGCTCCCGTCATGAAACGGCAGCGCCCCTCGTAATCGCCGGCTGAGCCCGGAAATAAAGTCTATCCCTTGGTCAGAATGCTCTTGGCGGGAATGAGTCCCGTGGCTGCGGCCGAAACGATGTTTCCGGCCACTCCGGGTCCGTCTCCGGCCACGTAGAGTCCCTCGATGGCGGTCTGCAGATTTTCGTCGCATTCCACCTGCGTGGCGAAGAACTTGATCTCCGGCGCATACAGAAGCGTTTCGTCGTTGGCCACACCCGGCACGACCTGGTTGAGCTTTTCGAGCCCCTCGACCAGATTGGCCAGAATGCGCTCGGGCAGGGCCATGGCGATGTCGCCGCAGACCACCTTCTTCAGGGTCGGCTCGATGTAGCTGTTGCGGATGCGGTTCCAGGTGGAGCGGCGGCCGCGCTTCAAATCGCCAAAGCGCTGCAGGATGGGCTTGCCGCCCCCGATCAGGGTCGCCAGGCGGCCGATGGATTCACCGTAGGCCTGGTTGTCCGTGACGGGCTCGTTCAGGACCACCTTGGACAAAAAGGCGAAGTTGGTGTTCTCGCTCTTCTTGTCCATGTAGGCGTGGCCGTTGACGCAAACAAAATCCTGATAATTTTCCTGGGCGATGAAACCGCCGTAGTTGGTGCAGAAGGTGCGGGTCAGGTCGTCGTACTTGGAGGTGCGGATGAAGAAGGTCGGATCGTAGATGATGGAGCACAGGTCCTGCATGATCTCGTTGTGCACCTCAACGCGCACCCCGACCTCGATGCCGCGCTGGGTCACGGCCAGACCGTGGCGCTGCACGAGCTGACCGACCCATTCCGCCCCCACTCTGCCAGGAGCCAGGATGACGTTATCCGCCAGATACTCGCCCTTGGCCGTGGTCACGCCGCGCACCCGGCCGCCCTCGACCAGGATGTCGACCACCTCCTCCTTGGTGCGCACAGTCACGCCCTTGGACTTGATGTGCTCGACCATGCCGGTGATGTGACCGGGCAGGTTGTCGCTGCCGAGGTGCTTTTGCTTGATGACCAGCAGATCGATGCCGAACTTGCGGGCCTCCTTGCGGATGGAGCGGGCCTCGTCGATATTGGTCGGGTAGACCTTTCCGTCCATGCCGAAGCGGTTGAAGATGGCCTCGGTCTCATCGATGAGCTCCGTGGCCTTGCCCAGGCTCATGAACTGGGTCAGGTCGGTCTTGCCCAGCTTCGGTATGAAGTTGAGCTTGCCGTCGGAAAAGAGCCCGGCCCCGCCCATGCCCGCCAGGATGTTGCAAGGCTTGCAGTGGATGCAGTCCTGCGCCTCGGTCATGGGGCAGTTGCGGATAAGCGAGTCGCGGCCCTTCTCGATCAGGAGCACGTCGAGACTTGCGTGCTCGGCCAGATGATAGGCCGCGAACAGACCGGCCGGACCACCGCCGACAATGATCACGTCATGGACTTTCTTCTGCATGTCTATTTTCCTTCGACCTTCTTCTTGCGCGCGACCATGCTGTGCCTTTTCTGGGCCGAGAGCTCGATCTTGCGCAGGCGAATGTTCAGGGGGGTGATCTCGACCATCTCGTCGTCGCGGATGAAATTGAGCGCCATCTCAAGCGTCATGGGCAACACGGGAGTGAGGATGATGGCCTCATCCTTGCCCGAGGCGCGCATGTTGGTAAGCTTTTTTTCCTTGCACGGGTTGATGTCGATGTCGTTGTCGCGATTGTGTTCGCCGACGATCATGCCCTCGTAGACCGCATCACCGGGACGCACGAACATCCGGCCGCGCGGCTCCAGATTGAAAAGCGCGTACGGGACGGCCTGACCCTGACGGTCGCAGACCAGTGAACCGGAAAAGCGGGTCGGGAAATCACCCCGGTACTCGCCGTATCCGTCGAACAGGGAGTTCATGATGCCCGTGCCCTTGGTGTCGGTCAAAAATTCGTCCCGGTAGCCGATGAGCGCGCGTGACGGAACGGAAAATTCCATGCGCACCCGGCCGCTGCCGTTGTTGACCAGATTGAGGAGCTTGCCCCGACGGATGGACAGTTTCTCCGTGACCACACCCATGAAGGCCTCGTCGCAGTCCACGTAGACGTGTTCCATGGGCTCAAGAAGCTTGCCGCCCTCTTTCTTGTAGATGACCTCGGGTCGGCCGACGCCCAGCTCGAAGCCTTCGCGGCGCATGGTCTCGATGATGATGGCCAGCTGGAATTCACCACGACCCTTGACGATCATGGAGTCCTTGTCCTCGCTCTCCTCGACCTGGATGGCCACGTTGGTCAGGGCCTCTTTTTCGAGACGGTCCTTGATCTTGCGCGACTGCACGATCTTGCCCTCGCGTCCGGCAAAGGGCGAGGTGTTGATGGTGAAGCGCATGGACACGGTGGGCTCGTCCACGTCGATGCGCTTCAGGCGCACAGGGCTTTCCTTCAGGCAGATGGTGTCGCCGATGCTGACCTTGTTCAGGCCGGCCATGACCACGATGTCGCCCATCTCGACGGCGGCCTGATCCTTGAGCTGCATTCCTTCGTAGGCCTGAATCTTGGCCGGTCGGAAGGCGAGCTGGTCGTTTTCGCCCATGCACAGAAGATCGGCCTTGTCCTGCAGCAGGCCGGCCTTGATCTTGCCGATGACCAGACGACCCAGGTAATCCGAGTACCCGAGGTCCGAGACAAGCATCTGGAAGGGTGCGGCGGGATCGAAACGGGGGCCGGGGATATGCTCCAAAATGAGGTCGAAGAGACAGGAAAGATCCTTGCCGGGCTCATCGAGCACCGGAGAGGCTACACCGTCGCGGCCGATGGCGTAAAGCACCGGAAATTCGAGCTGATCCTCGTCGGCGCCAAGATCGATGAACAGGTCGTAGACCTCGTCCAGCACTTCCTGCGGCCGGGCATCGGAGCGGTCGATCTTGTTGACCACGACCAGAATGGGCAGGCTCGCGTCCAGGGCTTTCTTGAGCACGAACCGGGTCTGGGGCAGCGGGCCCTCGGAGGAGTCCACCAGCAGCACCGCGCCATCGACCATGGACAGAGCGCGCTCCACTTCCCCGCCGAAATCGGCATGGCCGGGGGTGTCGACGATATTGATCTTCACGCCTTTCCAGCGCACGGAGCAATTCTTGGCGGCGATGGTGATACCGCGTTCGCGCTCCAGATCCATGGAATCCATGACGCGGTCGTCCATGGCCTGGTTGTCCCGGAAAACTCCGGACTGTCGGAACATGACATCCACAAGGGTGGTCTTGCCATGGTCAACGTGTGCTATGATCGCGATATTTCTGATATTGTCATTCTTCTGCATGGTGGGCATATTTTCCTCGTGGAGCATAAAAAACGGCTTCCTTGACTGAAGCCGATGTGGAGTTGGTCGCAGGCGCACAACACACGGCGCACGACACTATTTTTCCATTACGCGCACCTTTCGTGCGACGTCAAGAAGGAAAGAAACGAAAAAAAGCGGATCTTTCTAAGGGCGCAAATCCGGACAGGCGGCCGTTTGAGGGCTGGCGGCAGGAAAAGAGGGCCTGGAAACCTACTTGAACATCCCGCAGCGCATGTTGCGGATGGCGTCCTTGAACTGGATCTCGGCAGTGCAGGGCTTCATCAGCTTCTGAACATAACCCAGACCGAAAGTAGGATGATCAATGACATCGCCGATCTGAAAAGTGCGTTCCATGCTGTAGGACAGGGGTTTGGCGCAGGGGGTAACCAGCTTTTCCCACTGCTCGAGCAGAGCCTGGGCCTGCTTGCTGGAAGCCAGGGCAGCCTTCTTGGGGCGCGGAGTGGCGGGTTTCTTGACCTTGGGCTCGGCAGTGGGCGACACGTAGGCGTGACGTGCGTTACAAACCTTGCACTCGACCTTGGCGATCTTCTCGCCGGACATGACGACCACGTGATGATCGGTCACGGTCTTGCATTTCTTGCATAGGGATTCGACGGAACTGCCTGCTTGTATTTGATTTTCTGTCATGTTGGATCCTTTGAAGTAACGTTGCGGGAAAAAAAAGCCACAAGGGAAAATCCTTGTGGCATGTTCTCTATTGAAGCACTCTACCCCCTTACCGTGCGCGAGGCAATGGTCGAATTTGCCATTTTGTCATACAGGATCTTTTTACGACCGTTGAACCGTTGACAGCACCCGCCTCGCCGCGCATGGTGCCCTCTTCTCAGGGCGGGGTGCAATTCCCCACCGGCGGTATCCCGCTTCACGGCGGGGAGCCCGCGAGCGCTCCCGGAGGTCCGGGAGGTCAGCAGATCCGGTGCGAGGCCGGAGCCGACGGTGACAGTCCGGATGAAAGAGAAGACGGCCTACCGTTCACGGGCGTGAACGGTTCTTTTCAGCCGCGCCCTGATTCACGTTCAATTCCAAGGAGAACCACCGTGAATCAGTTTTCAGAGAATTTTGAAGACACTCCCCCCCGCGTCCGGGTCGAACGCGCCCTTGCGGCCTTGCAACAAGGCCTCGGGGTGCTGGTCACCGACAACGAAAACCGCGAAAACGAAGGCGACCTGATCTTCGCCGCCGAAACCCTGACCACGGCCCAGATGGCCATGCTCATCCGCGAATGCAGCGGCATCGTCTGCCTGTGCCTGCCCGAGGACAAAGTCCGCGCCCTGGACCTGGCGCCCATGGTCAGCAACAACTCCAGCCGCTACCAGACCGCGTTCACCGTCTCCATCGAAGCCGCCCAGGGGGTGACCACCGGAGTGTCCGCCGCCGACCGCGTGCGCACGGTCCACGCCGCCATCGCCGACGATGCCCGCCCCGGGGGTGACCACCGGAGTGTCCGCCGCCGACCGCGTGCGCACGGTGCAGGCCGCCATCGCCGACGATGCCCGCCCCGGGGACTTGCATCGTCCCGGCCACATCTTCCCGCTTCGCGCCTGTCCGGGCGGGGTTCTGGAACGCGAAGGACACACCGAGGCCACCGTGGACCTCATGCGCCTGGCCGGGCTCAAGCCCTGCGGCGTGCTGTGCGAAGTCACCAACGAAGACGGCACCATGGCCCGCATGCCCCAAATCCAGGAGTTCGGAAGACGCCACGACCTCCCTGTGGTGACCATCGACGACATCAAGGAATACATCCAGGCCTCGGCACAGGCCGCAAGCTAACGACCCTTCCGGCACGGCGCTTCCGGCGACCCGGCGCGCCGTGCCTTTCCAGCCTTCATTTTCCGGACTGGACTTTTTCCGTCCGCCTTTGTAGCCGCACCGCATGACCCCCGCCATAAACGCCGCCAAAAAAGCAGGAATCACATTCGTCGTACGGGAATACGACCATGACCCGTCATGCACGGCCTACGGCCTGGAAGCGGCCGAAAAACTCGGCGTCGATCCCCGCCAGGTCTTCAAGACCCTGGTCGCGGATCTGGGCGGGGAGCTGGTGGTGGCCGTCATTCCGGTGGAGAGCATGCTCGGGCTCAAGCAATTGGCCAAGGCCGCCGGGGCCAAGAAGGCGGCCATGGCCGACAGGGTCCTCGTGGAGCGCGCCACCGGCTACGTGCTTGGCGGGGTCAGCCCGCTGGGACAGAAAAAGCGGCTGCGGACCTTCATCGACATCTCGGCTCAGGCCCACCCCGTCATGCTGGTCAGCGGAGGTCGGCGCGGCCTTGATATCGAACTCGCTCCCGAAGACCTGGCCCGTATGACCGCCGCCCGTTTTGCGCCTCTTGCGCAATAAGGCCCGTCCCTGCTCGCTATCCCGGCCCTCCCGGGCTTGAAATCCGGGCACGGGGGGCCCGCTTTCAATGCGGCCAGCGTCGTGCATGGCGGCAGCTGTCATACACGCGCAAACCTTGACTTATTTTCCGATACAATGCTTATACTTCACGCTTCAAGGACTACGTAACGCAAGAACAGGTCGAGGCGTCATGGCACATATTCACGGCAAAGCGGTTCAAAGCGGCAACACCCGGGCCTCTGCCCGCCACAAAGACGTTCTGCTGCGCCTCATCCTGCCCTTGCTTCTCGTTCTGCTGCCTGCAGGGGCAGGCCTGTATGCATTCGGACAGAACCAGCCGTGGATCACCGCCGTCTTCGCCGTCCTCTTCATCGCGGCCACTCTGCGCTTCGAAGAGCTTGGCCTCGCCTTCTCGCATCATTTCTCGCATTCGCAAACAAACTCCCAGTCCTCGCGGATCGTGAGCAAGGCGCTGCAGCTGCTCCCTGACGAATACCATGTCTTTCATGATCTTCGTTTCGAAGGCAACCAGCTCGATCACGCCGTGGTAGGCCCAAACGGGCTCTTCCTGATCAGAACCAGAAGCCATCTCGGAAATGTCACGGCCACGGGCGAATCCCTGCGCCTGAACGGATGGCCGTTCATGCTGGACATGCTCACCCAGTGCTGGAACCTGACCCAAAAACTGACCCGGCACATGGATCTGCAGTACACAGGCAGCGTGCACCCCTGCCCGGTGCTGTGTTTCAGCCGGGCCAGCGTCGGCATTGCGGGCCCGGTGCGCGGCACACTGGTTGTCGAGGCCGGGAATCTGGTCCAGGCCATCCTGGCTCACGATGACGCCCTGCCGACGGACAGGATGTGCGTTCTGATCGATAAATTCACCGGTCTGGTGAGCGCCGACACCAGGGCTGAACCAGGCGACGAGGACGAGCCCCAGGCCGATCACGCACTGCGGGACTTACTCAAATCAAATCTGCCCGTCTGCGCCGGATGCCGCCACCAGCCAAGCGCTGAAGAATTCGGGCTCTTTCCCGGAGAGTGCCCGAAATGCGGTCGCCTCTACTCCTTCAAGCCTGATGAGTCCGAGACGCGCCCCCGGCCCAAGCCTTTGAAGGTTCTCTGGAAACCGAGCCTCCTCCAGCTCGGGATGACCTTTTTGATCATCGCCGGATGCACGGGTTACGTCGCGCACAGGCAGGGCCTGTTCGGCCTTGAGCAGTTGTTCATTCAATCGCGGCAAACCTCCGATGCCGAGCCCGAGGCGTCCGAAGCACTTTCGCCCGCCGTGGAAAACGGGTCCTCCCACGCCGTCGTGGCGGAGCAAACCGCTGGCGCTGGCAATCATACCAGCACCCCGCCACAAGCGGACATCATGACGCCCGATCCGCGACCAGACACCGCCACGACACAAAACGAGCCGGCATCGCCGGTCTATTCTCAATCCGCCAACAACACCGCGCCATCCCTGCCCGAACAGGCTCTTGCAGTGAACACGAGCTGCGCGACCGTGGCCCAGGCACTCCCAAACGCCACCTCGGCAGAGGCACAGGCGACCCCGAACGCCACTTCGAAGAATACGGATGCACCTTCCACCGACACGGCCCAAGGCTCTACAACGCCCGCCGCGACGCTTCCTGAGCCAAAAGCCGAGGCAGCCGAGGCCCCTCCCCAAAACCCTGAAGGATCGTTCGACAAAGGCAGACTGGTCGTCACCTCGCCCCGCTCTCTTGTTTTGTGGTTCAGGAACCAGCAGACCTGCAAGGACTTCGGCCCCTTTGAAATCAAGGCCAAAAGCGTGAAGGACATCGTCCTGCCCAAGGGCTTCTACAGCGTGGTCTATCTGGAAAACGGCAAGCGCAGACACACGACCATGAGTTTCCTGAGCGACCAGGGGCAACTCGATTTCTAGCCCGGCGCAAATGCGCACCGCCCTCGGCGCCAGTCAGCGCAAAATGTCCACATTCGACGTGAAACCTAAAAACCCGCGTCACGAAAAACCGAGAGTTTTCCGTGACGCGGGTTTGTCTTTGCAGTGATGCGATGAATGCTAGATGATTTTCTGCCTGATCTTCGTGACTACGATCTCGGCCACGATGACCACGGCAAAGATGCACAGCAGGATGAGCGCGACCTGATTCCAGCGGAAAAGGGCGATGGCCGTGTCCAGCGCCATGCCTATCCCGCCCGCGCCGACCAGTCCGATGACCGCCGACTCGCGCACGTTGATATCCCAGCGAAACAGGGTGATCCCCCAGAAGGCCGGCGACACCTGCGGCCAGTAAGCCTTGAGGAAGATGCTCGGCCAGGGAGCCCCCGCCGCTTTCAATGCTTCCACCGGCCCCTTGTTGCATTCCTCCAGGGCCTCGCCCAGGAGCTTGCCGCAAAAACCGATGGAGCGAAAGCCGATGGCGATGGTCCCGGCCAGTGAACCGGGGCCGAAAACGGCCACGAACAGGATCGCCCAGACAAGGGTGTTCACCGAACGCGAAGACACAAGGATCAGCCGCGCAAACCAGTTCAGGGCCGGGATCGGGGTGATGTTGCTGGCGGCCAGCAGCGCCACGGGCAGCGACATGACCAGCGCCAGAATGGTGCCCATGCCCGCGATGTGCATGCTCTCGATCAGGGCCAGGTGCACGCCTTCGCGGTAGTGCGCAAAGTCCGGCGGCCACATGCGTGTAAACATGTCCGCCATCTGGGTCGGGGCATCGTACAGGAATTCCGGAACGATCTGCACCGTGCGCATCGAAACGACCAAGGCGATGACTGCGGCCAGATAGATCGCAAACCGGGCCAGTCTTTGAGCGGGAGTGAATCTTTCCCAGTTGCGACTAGTCATTGAACACCGCCTTGACTATGGATGCGAGGTATTCCCCGAGCATGACGAGGATGATGATCGAGATGAGGATCGCGGCCAGGAAGTCGTAGTCGAAGCGCTGAAAAGCCGCGAACAACGTCCCGCCGATACCGCCGGCGCCGACGATTCCGACCATGGTCGAATTGCGGATGTTCGCGTCGAACTGATATGTAGCGAACCCGATGAAGCGGTTCAGCACCTGCGGCAGCACGGCATACAGGATGACGCTCATGAACGGAGCTCCGGCGGCCCGGCACGCCTCCACCGGCTTGAGGGAAATCTCCTCGATGGCTTCGGCGAAGAGCTTGCCGATGAAGCCGATGGACGCGAATATAAGGGTCAGGATGCCCGCCAGCGGGCCGAATCCCACCGCCTTCACGAACAGGATGGCAAAGATGACCGGATGAAAGGAGCGGCAGATGGCAATGAGGAGGCGGGCCGGCCAGGTCGCCCAGGTCGGCATCAGGTTGCGCGAGGCGGCCAGGCCGATGGGCAGGGAGAAGGCCACGCCGAACGCCGAGGCGATCACCGCGATTTCAAGCGTCTCCAGAAGGTTGCCCAGCAACAGCTTCCAGCGCTCGAAATTGGGCGGAATCATGCTCCCCAGGAATTTGGCGCCATTCTCAAGGCCGATCACGAAACGGTCCCAGGTAATGTCCAGGGACCAGAACGCGAGCACGCAATAGCCGATCACGGCAAGCCACCCAAGGCGCGCAAGCCAGTTGGGCTTGAAGGCTCTTCTGGTGTTGACCGCGCTCATGACAACCAGTCCTCGCCGCCGTAGATCTGCTTGAGATGATCATCCGTCAGCTCCGAGGGCGGGCCGTCGAACACGATGCTCCCCAGCGACATGCCGATGACCCGGTCGGCGAAGCGCTTGGCCAGGTTCACGTCATGGATGTTGATCAGCACCGGAATGTCGTGCGCCTTGGAGAAATCGTTCAGAAGCCCCATGATCTCGACGGAAGTCTTGGGATCAAGGGATGACGTGGGCTCGTCGGCCATGATCACGTCGGGATTCTGCATCACGGCCCGGGCGATGCCCACGCGCTGACGCTGTCCGCCGGACAGGGCGTCGGCCCGCTCGGTGGCGAACTCGGTCAGGCCGACCATGTCGATCAGCTCGAAGGCCCGATCGATGTCATGCTGCTCGAACTTGCGCAGCCAGGCCCGCCAGACCGGCACGAATCCGAGCCTGCCGCAGAGCACGTTCTCGATGACCGAGAGGCGCTCCACAAGGTTGAATTCCTGAAAGACCATGCCCACGTGGTGCCGGGCCAGGCGCAGTTCCTTGCCCGAAAGCCGCGTGATTTCGTGTCCGGCCACGGTGATGGTGCCGCTGGTCGGGTCGATGAGGCGGTTGATGCAGCGCAGCAGCGTGCTCTTGCCTGTCCCGGAGGGGCCGATGATGGCCACCGTGGAACAGCCCCGAACCTCGAAAGAGATGTTTTTGAGAACCGGCTTGCCCGGAACGTAAGCCTTGACCAGATCCTTTACGATCAGGGAACGGGAGGCATTCCCCCCGTTCCCGTTATTGCTTGATGACGTCACGATAATGCCTTGTATGTACTTACTGCTTCTTGGCTTTCTTTTCCGCGTCCGCCTTTTCCTTGGCGATCATGGCCTTAAGGCCTTCCTCGTTGTAGCTCGCGCCGGTGGCCTCGGCGATATCGCGAATGACCGCCCAATCCTTCTGGTAGGTGATGGGGAAGAAACGATCCGCGCCGTCAAAGGCCTTCTTCATCTCGTCGGTGTAGCGATAGGTGTAGAACGCTTCCTTGATCTTCTCTACCAGATCCGGGCAGAGCTGACTGGAGTAGCCGAAGGATGACGTGGGAAAACGGGGGCTGGTGTAGATGATGCGCACGGCGCCTTCATCGACGCGGCCAGCACGCAGCATGCGCTCGTAAACGTCCGAGGCCACCGGGGCGGCATCGTAATCGCCGTGAACAACGCCCAGGACGGACTGGTCGTGCTTGCCGGAGTAAACGACGGTGTAGTCTTCGTCAGGCACGATTCCCTGGGCCGGAAAAAGGGCGCGGGGTGCCAGGTTGCCGGAGTTGGACGAGGGAGAAGTGTGCGCGACCTTCTTGCCCTTGAGATCGGCCATGGTCTGGATGGGGCTGTCCTTCTTGACGAGCACGATCAGGTTGTAGCCCTGGAACGCCTCGGCATCACCCTTGACGGCGATGGGCACGTAACCGGCCAGGTTCACGGCAAAGCCGGTGGGCCCGGTGGAATAGCCAGCGATATGCAGACGGCCGGAGCGCATGGCCTCGACCTGGGCCGAGTTGGAATGCACGGTGTAGTAGATGACGTCCTTGCCCGTAATTTTCTTGATATGGGCCTGAAAATCGGCAAACAGATCCTGATACACGGCGGGATCTTCAACCGGGGTATAGGTGAAAACCAGGGTCGAAGGATCTTTGCAATTGCCGGGGAGCGCGTTGTCGGCGACCAAGTTCTTGTCGTTGTCGCAATACATTGTGTCCAGAATTCCGCGGTAGGTACATTCATCCGCGAATCCGGGAACGGCGACGGCCAGGATCATCACCGCGGCCAGAAAGCCCAAGAAACCCTTCTTCATGATCATCTCCTTGTTACAGTGTTGGTTCAGACGACGCGGCTGATGCACCAGCAAATCAAGGCAAGGCCGCTAAGAAACCGATGCCGGAAGGAGGCGGCGAAAGGCCGGCCTCTTCGTTTTCTACGTTCGCAACAGAAACAGGACATTCGTTTTCGAAAAGAAAAATCGCGCAAATGCCACGACCAAGCCATCAGCACGCCCGTTTCACATTCGAGACAGTGTCGCGAGAGGCTCGATACAAAGGCGCAAGAGACGCCTGTAAAGGCACGGTTCGAGCATTGGTTCACGCTCCCTGAACCCCTGTTCCGTCGCCGAAAATTCTAACCGAATTGTGGCGTTAGCGCAATGTGAACTCGCCGCCATGTGGCAGGTTCCTGGCAAAAAATGAAAAAAAAGAGGCTCCCGGATTCGCACCCGAAAGCCCCCAGGAGGATGGTCTTTTAGAACCTTCTATTTACGCAGCATGCCCGCCAAAAGACGCAGGTGTGTGCGTTCCTCGTCGATGCAGGCCTGCACGTATTTTTTGTCCCCTTCGGGCACGAATTCGCGCATTTCAAGGAAGAACATGATCGTGTCCTTCTCGAAGCCCATGGCCGTTTCGATGGCCTCCTCGGGAGAACCCATGAAGGTCTTGAGATGATTCACGTCGCCCAGACGGAAAAGGGTGTGTGAATCGAGCAGATACTTGAGGTAGTCCACATACTCGTCCTCCTCGGCCCAGGCCGGGAGTTCCACTTCTCCCACCCGCTCATAGAGCTTGGCGAAGATCTCGCGATGCTTGGTCTCTTCCTTTGCAAGGAAGGAGAACAGATCCTTGAGCTTGGGCTCGGTGGTGGTCTCGACCAGACGGTTGTAGAAGACTTCGCCGCGGGTCTCGACTTCCTGGGCGGCCAGCAAAATGTCCGTCGCCTTGAATATTCCAGCCATAATACCTCCTAAAGTTCCGAGGGCAGCTCTTTGAGCTGGGCGTAGGTGAAGACGGGTCCGTCCATGCACACGTACTTCGTGCCGATGTTACAGCGCCCGCAGATGCCCACTCCGCACTTCATGCGTTTTTCCAGGGTGGTGAGGATGTTCTCATCCTCGAAGCCCAGCTTCTTGAGAGCCTGCAAGGTGAACTTGATCATGATGGGCGGACCGCAGGTGATGGCCACCGTGTTCTTGGGCGAAGGGTTGATCTCGAGCAGCACGTTGGGGATGAGGCCGACCTTGTGTTCCCAGCCCTCGGACGGGTTATCGATGGTCAGCACGGTGTTCACATCCTTGCGTTCCGTCCACTCCGGCAGTTCCGCCTTGTAGGTCAGGTCGGCGGGGCTGCGCGCACCGTACAGCAGCGTTATGTCACCGTAGTCCTTACGATTGTCGAGCATGTACGTGAACAGGGTCCTGAGCGGAGCCATGCCGATGCCGCCGCCGACAAAGACGATGTTCTTGCCCTTCAGGTCCTCCACGGGGAAGGAGTTGCCAAGAGGCGCGCGTACGCCGATCTGATCGCCGGGCTGAAGCTGGTGCAAACGGGTCGTGACCTCTCCCACGCGCATGACGCTGAACTGCAGGTAGTCCTTGCGGGTCGGGGAGGAGTTGATGACAAAGGTCGACTCGCCAACGCCAAAGACCGAGAGCTGCCCGACCTGGCCGGGCATGAAGGAGAACTCCTTCATGCGCTCTTCGTTGTTGATGACGATGCGGAAGGTCTTGATGTTGTGCGTCTCCTGGATCACTTCGACAATGGTGGCCATGTCCGGGAGATAGGGATTGGCATTCATTCGGAGTACTCCTGTGCTGCATTCACGATCTGCCGGATATCGACTCCGGCGGGGCACTGCTTGATGCACCGGCCGCATCCGCAACAAGCGATGACGCCCTTGTGCAGGTCCGGATAGTAGCTGAACTTGTGCCCGACGCGGTTTTTCAGACGATGCGCCTTGGTCGGACGCGGGTTGTGGCCGCTGCCTTCCAGGGTGAAGGTGTGGGACATGCAGTTGTCCCAGCTGCGGATGCGGCGGCTTTCAAGGCCCAGGTCATCGTCGGTGATGTTGAAGCAGTAGCAGGTCGGACACATGTAGGTGCAGGCTCCGCAGGAGATGCACTTGGCCGACTGGGCCTGCCAGAAGTCCATGTCGTCGAAGCGGGCCAGCAGCTTGGCCGGAGCCGAAGCGTAATCGTGGGCCTCGCCCATCATTTCCCTGGCCCTCACGTTCTTGGCGTCGGCTTCCTTGCCCTTGTCGCCGGCGTCCGCAAAAAGAGCGGACTTCATGACTTCCTCACCGGCAGGCGTGACCGAACGCGCCACATACCCTTCCCCGACCAGGGTCAGGAGCACGTCGGAACCTTGCGGATCGGCAGGACCGCTGCCCACACTGTGACAGAAGCAGGTCGTCTCGGGACGGTCGCAGGCCAGCGAAATGAAGACCGTGTTGTCCCGACGCTGAATATAGTAAGGGTCCTTGGTCTTGTCCGTTTCGTAGACCGGATTGAAGATGAGCTTGCCGCGTGCCCCGCACGGACGGCAGCCGATGACCACGTTCTTGCCCTCGGGCAGCGTCTCGGTGATTTCCGGCTTCTTCTCCGGGATCTCGCGCTTGACCGTCAGCAGGGTTTCCGTCTGCGGAAAGGTCGCGGCCTTGGGGGACACGGCCGCCATGCGCGAGTGCATGTCAAGGACCATCCCCGGCAGAAAACGGCGGAAGGTCACGGTACCGCAACTGGCCACGGGCGCGAGCACGCGGCAGGTGGCGGTCAGCTCCTCGGCCAAACGGATGAGGTTCTCTTTTGTTATGAATCGTTCCATTACCAGCCTCGCTCGTTGATGCGCTCTTCCTCGACCTTGAAGGTCAAGAGAGGCGGGGTCTGTTCCAGAGCCGTGCCTGCCTGCAGTTCGAACACGTCCTTGACCTGCTTGTTCATGAAGCGCCGCAGCAGCATGAGCGGAATGTCCACGGGACAGGCCCGCTCGCATTCGCCGCATTCCGTACAGCGTCCGGCCAGATGCGAGACATGCACCATCTGGAACATCATGTTCTCGGCCGGGGAATTGTCCTGGCTGATCCACAGGGGATCGCGGCTGGTCGCGATGCAATGGTCGCGGCAGACGCACATGGGACAGGCGTTGCGACAGGCGTAGCAGCGGATGCAGCGGCTCATGGTCTCCTGCCAGAAGGCGAGCTTTTCGGCGTCGCTCTTGGCTTCGAACTCGTCCTGGCAGGCCAGGCTCGCGGCCGGGGCCGGAGTATGCGCGGCGCCGATCAGCACATCGGAGATGATGGCGTCGGGCGTGGCGCAGATCAGGCATTTGTCGGCCAGCACGTCAGAGAGTTTGAGGGTCGCGGACTGACCGGCCACGGAGATCTTGAGATCCTGCGCGCCAACCTCCATCGACTCCACGAATCCCGGATCGGCGGGCAGGGCCGCGCGGATCTTGCGCTGGCTGACCACGCCATCGCAGCAGAGGCCGAAAACGACGACATCGTCGCGGTTGATCAGGTTTTCATTCAGGAGCTGGATCACGCTCTTGCTGTCGCAGCCCTTGACCACCACGCCGATCTTCTTGCCCTTGAACCCGGGCAGGTAGGTGGCCAGATTGTGCACGGCCAAGGGGCCTATGATGAGCCGGTCAAGATCCGCTTCGGTGCGGATGAAGAGCGGCGTGGCGTGGAGCGGATCATAGCCCTGCTCCCAGCCGATGACGCACTCAAGCTCGCCCAGGCGGCTCTTGATGGCATTTTTGAGATCATCCAATTGGGACATATGTCCTCCTGTTATTGCAAATCTATCCGTGACACGGGCAAGTCTGCCCCTGACCAGCCTGGACGGCCAGCGTGTTCCAGTCCGCTTCGGACGCCGGGTTGAAGGTCGGCGCGGGGCCGAGCTCATGGATGCGGCGCGTGAACTCCGTGACCACATGCTGCCAGCGCTGCCCTTCCGAGGCCGAAACCCAGGTGTATTCGAAGCGGCGCGCATCGATGCCGGTTATGGGCAGGAAGCGTTTGAGCATTTCGAGCCTGCGCCGGGCATAGAAGTTGCCTTCGGCATAATGGCAATCCCGGGGATGACAACCGGACACGAGCACTCCGTCAGCGCCGTTCATGAGCGAACGGACGATGAAGAGCGGATCGATGCGGCCGGAACAGGGGACGCGGATGACGCGCAGATCCGTGGGCTGAGTGAAACGGGATACACCCGCCGTGTCCGCGCCGCCGTAGGAGCACCAGTTACAAAGAAAGCCGACTATTCGTAATTCGCGAACATCTTGGGCGGGCATAAGGCGTTCACCTCCGCGAGGATCTGGTTATCTGTGAAATGTTCAAGCTGGATGGCGCCCTGGGGACAGGTCACCGTGCAGATGCCGCAACCCTGACAGACCGTGTCGATGACCTCGGCCTTGGGGTTGCCGAAGCGATCCTGGACTTCCTTGATGGCTCCGAACGGACAGGTCTGGATGCATTTGCCGCAGCCGACGCAACGGGCAGGGTTGACCCTGGAAACTGCCGGATCGGATTCCAGCTCCTTCTTGGAGAGAAGACCCAGAACCTTGGAAGCGGCAGCGCTGCCCTGGCTGACAGAGGCCGGGATGTCTTTTGGACCCTGACAGGCGCCGGCCAGGAACACGCCGGCGGTGTTGGTCTCGACGGGCTTCAATTTGGGATGGCTCTCGACGAAGAATCCGTACTGATCCGGAGCCACGCGCAGTTTTTCACCCAGCTGCACCGCGCCCTTGGCCGATTCGGCACCAACGGCCAGAACGACCAGATCGGCGGGAACCTCGACCTGCGTGCCGGCCAGGGTGTCTGCCCCGCGCACGATGAGCTTGTCGCCCTTGGGATAGATCATGGCCACGCGGCCGCGCACATACTGCGCGCCGTACTCTTCCATGGCCCTGCGCACGAACTCGTCGTACAGCTTGCCCGGCGAACGGATGTCCATGTAGAAAACGTATGATTGGGAATCGGGGATATGGTCCTTGGTCAGGATGGTCTGCTTTGCGGTGTACATGCAGCAGAAACCTGAACAGTACGGACGGTCCACGGACTTGTCGCGCGAACCCACGCACTGGATGAAGACCACGTTTTTGGGTTCCTTGCCGTCGGAGGGCCGCTTGATGTGTCCGCCCGAAGGGCCGGAAGCCGAAAGCATGCGCTCGTACTGCATGGAGGTGACCACATCCGGGTAGCGGCCTTCACCGTACTGCGGATACTTGTGCCAATCGAAAAGGTCGTAACCCGTGGCCACGACTATGGCGCCCACATCCACGTTGATCAGCTCGTCCTTCTGTTCGAAGTCGATGCACTTGACCGGACAGACCTTGGCGCACAGGCCGCACTTGCCCTTGGTCAGCATGATGCACGATTCGGCATTGATGGCCGCTTTCTTGGGGATGGCCTGCGGAAACGGGATGTTGATGGAGGGCGCGTTGCACAGATTCTCGTTGAACTTGTCGGGGAGCTTGCGGCTGGGGCATTTTTCCACGCACAATCCGCAGCCCGTGCAATCCTTCCAGTTCACGTAGGTCGCCTTCTTGCGGATGGTGATCTGAAAGTTGCCCACATACCCGCCCACGGCTTCGATCTCGGAACAGGCATAAAGAGTGATGTTGGGATGCTGGGCGATGTCGACCATCTTGGGGCCCAGAACGCAGGACGAGCAGTCCACCGTGGGAAAGGTCTTGTCCAGCTTGGCCATCTTGCCGCCGATGGTCTGCTCGCGCTCGACCATGATGACTTCCTGGCCACCGTCCGCGCAGTCCAGCGCCGCCTGGATACCCGCCACGCCGCCGCCGATGACCAGCACGCGCTTGACCGTCTCGAAGCGTTTGGGGATCAGCGGCTTGTCGCGACGCAGTTTTTCCACGGCCATGCGCACCAGTTCGGCGGCCTTGCCCGTGTTCAAGTCCTTTGACTTGCCGATCCAGGAGACATGCTCGCGGATGTTGGCCATTTCAAACATGTAACGGTTCAGTCCCGCGCGCTCAACGGTCCGGCGGAAAGTGGGCTCGTGCATGCGCGGGGTACAGGAAGCCACGACCACGCCGTCGAGATTCTTGTCCTTGATGGCCTGGATGATGGCGTCCTGTCCGGGTTCGGAACAGGCATACATCGTGTCCGTGGAGAAAACCACGTCCGGATAGGTCAGGGCCGTGGCCGCAACGGACGGACAGTCCACGGTTCCGGCAATATTGCTGCCGCAATGGCAGATAAAAACACCAATTCGCATTGCGTCCTCCCTACCTGGCCTGCGCCGGTTGTTTGATCTTGCCCAGGGCGAGTCTCGGATCGACACAGAGCTTTTCAAAGCCAAGCACGGCGCGGTCCAATCCCAGAGCGTAGCCAAGGAGTTGGGTATAATAGAAAACCGGGATCTTGAACTTCTCGTGCAGGGCGTGATTGATCTGACCCTGCCGCAGGTCCAGGTTCATCTGGCACAACGGACAGGCAGTCACGAAGGCGTCGGCGCCGACATCACGTCCGGCATCCAGCAGCTTGCCCGACAGCCGGGTCACGATATCGTTACGCGGTATGCCGTAAGACGCTCCGCAACACTCGACCTTGAGCGCGAAAGGCACGACCTCGGCGCCGAGCGCGGTCATCAGGTTGTCCATGGCCATGGGATTTTCGTGATGGTCGAAACGCATCAGCTCCGGGGGCCGATTCATGATGCATCCATAATAACAGGCGATCTTGATTCCGGTCAGGGGCTTGACCACCTTGGACCTTACCAGCTCAAGATCCACGTTCTCGGTCAGCACCTGCAACACGGACTGCGCGTCCACGTTGCCGTTGCAGGGCACATCGAGGAGCGCATTGGTCTTGGTCCGAAACCCGGGATCTTCCATCTTGTGGGCGGCGGTGCGCAGGTTGGTCAGGCAGCTGGGACAGGGCGTGGTCACCTTGTCCATGCCCATGACCTCGACCTGGGCCAGGTTGCGGGCGGACAGGGCCGCGGACAGGACATGATTGACGGTGTGCGCGGGAGTGGAACCGCAGCAGCTCCAATCCGGAATGTCCACCAGCTCCACGTCCAGGGCCTTGCAGACCGCGCGGGTGGAGCTGTCGTATTCCAGGGATGTACCCTGACCGGAACAGCCCGGATAATACGCGATTTTAAACATTGTCGCCTCCTTTGCGGAACCGCTCGAAAATGCGGGCCACCTGTTCGCGCCCCTGGATCTGGTGCGGTTTGAAGGGCAGCTTGCCGCGCATGAGAGCCTGCGGAGCCAGATCGACGTCGGTGAATACGCGGCCGGAGCGCGTCATGTACGCGGCCATGAGACCCAGCTCATAGGCACGGCCATGGCGCTCGACCGAGGCCAGAAACGAGTCGGCGAAAATCTTCACGGAGCGCTCCGTGGCGTACCCGGCTTCCCGGGCCATGTGCCGACAGACATCCATGATCAGCGCGACATCGATCTTGTTCGGACAGCGCGTGGTACAGGATTGACAGGAACCACACAGCCACAATGAACGGCTTTTCAGGACTGCTTCCTTTTGTCCGGTCTGAATCAGACGCATGATCTGACTGACCGAATAATCGTAGGCGAACGTGTACGGACACCCGGCCGTACAGTTGCCGCACTGGTAGCAGTTCCGGATTTTCTGATGGCTGCGGGCTTCGACCTCGGCGACAAACTCAAGGTCGGCAGTGGCAAGATCAAAGATTTGCATGGACATACCCAACTTGCGGTAAAGAACGGCGAACCGTCCGGTTGACATGAATCCCGCCCCGAAAAAAACATACGCGCACAATGAACCTTTTTGACACACCGTCCGAACGGACGGGTGATCCAAATTGATACAACGTATCCACTGAAAGTGTGTGTTTCCGGGACATGGGTTTTCTTAATAGCAGATTTGATGCCATAGTATCCATCGCCTCGCATTGTCCAGCGCCGGGGAATATCTCGCGGTTTACGACGGAGAGAATAAATACCAACTCTGAAAAAAAATCAGCGGCCCGAACCGAAAACCGATACAGACCGCTGAAAACTGGACAGAATCAGCCCCACTACAGCAGATGCGCCGTCTCGAAGATCCCTTCGGCCAGGGTCGGGTGGGCGTGGATGGTCCGGGCCAGGTCCTTGGCCGTGGCGCCAAGCTGCATGGCCAGGGTCGGTTCGGCGATGATGTCCGAAACGTGGGCTCCGGCCAGGTGCGCGCCCAAGAGCTTGCCCGAGTCGGCGTCCACCACCAGCTTGAAGAGCCCCGCCAGCTCGCCCATGGCCTGGGCCTTGCCCAGCTCGCGGAAGTTGCTCTGCGGGCAGGTCACGTTGAAGCCCTGCTCCCGCGCCTGGGCCTCGGTCAGACCCACCGTGGCCACCTCCGGCGAGGTGAAGACCGCCGCCGGCACCACTGCGTAGTCCATGGCCTCGGCGGCGCCCAGGCAGTTGCGCACGGCCACGAGCCCCTCCATGGACGCCACGTGGGCCAGCATGATCCGCGCCGGGCCAAGCACGTCGCCTACGGCGTAAATGCCAGGCACAGAAGTCTCCAGCCGCGCGTCGGCCTTGATCCAACCGCGCTGGTCCGTCTCCACGCCGGCCTCGGCCAGACCCAGGCCAGACGTGTTGGGCACGCGTCCCACGGCCACCAGGACCACGTCGGCTTCCAGCACGCTCTCCTTCTGCGCCGACGCCGGAAGGTCCTTCACGAACGGCGAAGGCCCCAGCGTCACCCGCACGCCCGTCTCCGACACCTCCGCCTTCGAGGCCGTGCGAGCCAGTTCGCAGACGATGCCGCGCTTCTTCATCTCGCGCTGGATGAGCTTGCTCAGGTCCGCATCGATGGACGGCACGGGCAGGATGCGGTCCAACCCCTCCACCACCGTCACCTTCGAACCGAAAGCCTGGAAAATGAAAGCCAGCTCGCAGCCAATGACGCCGCCGCCGACCACCAGCATCCGTTTCGGGACGGTCTGCAGTTCCAGGGCGTCGTCGCTGGTGATGATGCGCTCGTGGTCAACGGGCAGGGTCGGAATGTTCAGGGTACTCGACCCTGTGGCGATGATGACCCTGTCGCCTTCCACCTCCTGCACCGCGCCGTCCGCGCCGTGCACGCGCACCAGACCTGCGCTCACGACCTCGCCCCGGCCGCGCAGCAGCGTGACCTTGAGCTTGGCGCAAGTCTTTTCCAGGCCGCCGCGCAGGATCTCCGAAACCTTGTTCTTGCGGGCCACGATGACCGGCATGTCCGGCTGGGCCTCGCCGCCGCCTTTAATGCCGAACTCAGCCAGCCGGTGCGCCGTCTCCAGGGCTTCGGCCGAGGCCTTCAACGTCTTGGTCGGGATGCAGCCCCAGTTCAGACAGGTCCCGCCCATGTGGGCGGCTTCCACAAGAGTGACCTGCGCCCCGGCCTTGGCCGCGGAAAATGCGGCAGTGTACCCGCCAGGGCCGCCGCCGATGATGGTGATGCGTTGCGCCATGGCAACCTCCTTCGTATGTGAAATGCTCTCGGAGTTCCGGGTCATGCGCCCC
>NZ_FORX01000019.1 GCF_900114115.1 Desulfomicrobium apsheronum
TACCCGAAAAACGATCCGTATGAGGAAATCTACGCCAAAAGCCACCACAAGGACTACTGGGGCCTCATCCATGGCGAATGGTTTCAGCCGCATGCTGAGGACGGCGAGGCAATTGAAAAGGCCCTTGGCCAAGATAATTCTGCTGAATGCCAGCCAGAGACGTCAGAAAGTATCGCCTGCAATCTCAAGAAACGCCTCATTCATGCGAAGGAAGTTCACGATCTCATCGGGCCATACAGTCATCCGCGCACAATCCAGTTCTTCAGCAACGGCGAACATACGACCATCACCGAAGTGTGCTGGCTTGCAAGAGACATCACGCAGCATGTCCTGGACGCGCAAATTGAGAGATATTCACGCGATGACGAGCCGCTGCGGTATCTGAAGGATCTGAACTGCGTGCCCGACTTCAACCGTTTCGGGAAATACGGCGAGGTGCGCTGGAGGGACGCTGACGGCGCGTTAGGCGATGTGGTTCCAGGCAACGCATTGCTCTTTAAACTCCAGAAACGCATCCGCGAACAGGGTCTGCGCCTCTATCTGCTGCGCATGACCGCGGCCGGAGAAGAGGTTTCCGGTCTGACGGACGACCCTCTCCGCCATCAGGGCGACGGAACGGTGCCGCTCAGTTCCGCAACGGCCATGGATCCAGAGGTGGATGACTGGGGCAAGCACCTGCATCTCCTGCCGCTCTGGTTCGGACCGAACAGGGAATGCAGGCTTTGCACCGGGCAGGTCAACCATGAGGTGCACGCGTCGTTCTTCGTGGACAAGAAGGGCGATGCGCTGGCTGCGGTCAAGAGAGTTGTTCACAATCTCTGCATTGGCTGGCTGAAAGGGGAGTTCACATGAGGCTGAACCCTTTCCCGACCCTGTCCATCTTGCTGCTCACCCTAATTCTTGGAGGATGCCATTACATGACCATCGACACCGCCAGCCCGAATCCAAACTTGCCCCCCTGTCCTGTGACCATGTTCCCCATAGGGCGCTTCATGATCCCTGTTCCCAAGGATATGGAACTGGGCGCAGGCATTCACAAAGTAAATAAAATAACCATCGATGAAATTGCCTGGAAAAGAGGCCGGGATCGTGAAGAGTACCTGCAGGAAGTTTGGATGCCGGTGAGAACGCAAGCCCGGAAACGGTATGTTGAAGGCGGAAAACTTGGTCCCGCCAGTCAAGGTGGTTTGGCCGAAGAGGACGTCAGTCACCTCTTTGGATATCCGGCCATGCTTCTTTGTTATGGCGACGATATGGCAGACCATTACATTGATGTGCACATAGGTCTGCCCGAGGCTATTTTGCGCCTTAAAGAAAGTCGATTTTACCCCATTGGCCAAGAATGCCTCGACATGGAAGGTCGAATCCTGAATCTGTTCAAACACTACCGCTTCGGCAACAAGAACGTGGCTCCGGACAGCTTCTTTTCGGCCGGGGGCAGGGTGGAAGGGCTGAAGACCTGGCATGAGCGGGCGAGCCTCGGAGCCACATGGCCAGCCGGTGCTTCCAGGCCCACAATTAGATTGTCTTTCCATACCAGCCCCTCCTGCACTCATGAATTCCCAAAGAGCATATTCACTGGATTATCTGTGGCCAGGAAACACGGCATCAGGCTGCATGTGCTGCGTTCTCAAAAACGGACGCTGGCCGGAATGGTAGGGCTGGAGGAAGTATACCTCATAGGCAACAAGGATGACGATGAACTCAGGCTGTCCGCCTCCTGGAAATACCCAGGATCAGGAAAAGACCCGGAAAAACCCGATATTGAGCTTAAAATAACCTGCCCCGAGAGCGCGAAGGAAAAGGCCCTGCACATCTGGGACACTGTCATGACCAAGTTCACCACGGTGCGGGAATATTACGGCAGAAGATCATGAATCGGACAGAGTGAAGGATGAACCAGTGGAGCAGAATCGGATGGCTTTCGGTTCTGCTCCGCGCTCCTGTTGCCACTTCCCGGTCGTCGCGCCACTATGAGTCACGACTGGAGGCCCGGGAAAAGCCGTTGATGGCGGCCATGGCAGGCTTGGCTGCGACATATCTGCGCTTTGGATATCCGCCGGATCAGCGTGTTCATGGAACGTCTGGGGCATGTCATGGGCGTTGACAAGTCGTTCCGACTATGGACCAAGGTCGGATTACAGGTGCCAGGAAGCAGCCTCGAAAACGAGTGGGCGGCATCCCGTCCGAGACCACGACTTCCGATGGGAACAAACGAACTGTGGGCCTATGACTTTGTCTACGACGCCTGCACAAGCGCTCATCAGATCAAATGTCTGACTGTGGTTGGTGGACGAGTATAGGCGCGAATGCCTGGCTATAGACGTTGCCGGGAGCATCAGATCGGGTCGGGTAATCGAGGTGCTGTCTCACCTGATCAGCAAACGAGGAGCCCCTCTCAGCCTGCGTTCTGATAACGGACCGGAGTTAGTGTCGAAGGCGCTGCTCAAATGGGCGACTCGGGAGTCTCTGGATCTGGCGCTGATTGAGCCAGGCAAGCCCTGGCAGAACGGTTTGAACGCGAGTTTTAACGGCAAATTTCGCGACGAATGCCTCTCGGTGGAATGGTTCCGGTGTCGGGCCGAGGCTCGGGTTGTGATCGAGGAGTGGAGGCGGCACTACAACTCCGTTCGCCCGCATTCAAGCCTGAACAACATGTCGCCCGAACACTTCTGTCGTCAGTATGGAAAAAACCTGAACCGCAGGAAAAGCCTTAAAAATTGGGTGGTCCGAAGTTTCCCGGTAGGTCACTCACTGTCCCATCATGCCGTGGTAAATTTGCTGAACTTGACGCACATAATTTACTGATATGCATTTATTTTCATCTTGGGATGGCAACCAGCCTCCGACCGAATCATTGTCTTACGTTGTCTGACCCCCTGTCATAAGTAAGTATCCGGCCGAATAAGAAGCTATTCCAACATGCTTTAGGCAAAAGACTGCTGCAGTTGGACGGTTGTCATAAATTTGTCTTACAATGGATTGATCTTGTCATCATGTCTTTTTTTGCGATAACAAAGTTGCACCTTTCTGTTCGATGTTTTGACAAGCTTTTTTTCAAATGAAAGTCAGATGCAGAACTGGAAAATATTCAGCAACGTTTATGGTGAGCCTTGATTTTTTGCGCTAATTTTTAAAAAGTAAAAATATTTACGATGGAGATTTACCTATGCGTGGGAAATTTTTTTCCAAATTGATTGTATTGGTTTCACTTATTGCTTTTACAGGGTGTGCTAACGTGATTGTGAAGTCTGATTCAGATCCGAATGTTAATCTTGGAGAGCTCAAAACATTTTATGTGCAAAATTTTGCGCCGGATAAACGGGGGTTGGAAAAAATTATCGCCGAAAAGCTGAATGTTTATGGATTCAATGCCACTTCTGGAGTAAGTCCAACTCCGCCTGATTCTGTGGATGTCCTTGTTACGTACAGGGATAGGTGGATGTGGGATATTACGAATTACATGATTGAAATAACAATTGAATTTCATGATCCTGAGTCTAATTTCACGTTCACTTCCGGTCGGTCGTATCGGACGTCGCTCGCCAGGAAAGATCCGGAGGTGATGATAGAAGAAGTGCTTCAAGATTTGTTCAAACGTAACGCTGATAAATCAATATAAAACAGTAATCTTGTAGATTATTCTGGAGGTTGCATGAAAAAACTTGCACTCATTTGCATGTTGTTTGTTGTTACAGGTTGTGCAGTTGGAAATAAATACGATTATCATACACGTACAATATCTTTACCAGTGAAGTCTGAAATGCACAAAAAGATTATTTTCGATGTTGAGGATTTGCGGCCATATGTTCAGAGTGAAAAAAAGAAGCCAAATTTCGTTGGATTGCAAAGAGGCGGCTTTGGGAATCCTTTTGACGTGACGACGGCATCAGGTAATCCACTGGCTATGGATATGAAGGAATCCGTTACGCGTGCCCTGAATGATTCTGGATATGATGTTGTCAGTGTAAATAAGGAGTTTGATAAAAAATCTCTTGGCGACATCGCATTACAAAATAATGTTGCTCGTGTAATTATACTAACTATCAATGAATGGAAGTCTGATGTATATATGAACATAACACTTTATTGTGACCTTGTTTTGAGTATATACAATGATAGTGGAAGTCTTTTGATTAAAAATGACATGAAGTTCGAGGAGGCAATTGGTGGCGCGCAGATCAGTGCGTCCAAAAATTCAGATACGGTCTCATCTGAATTCGGACGGCGCATAGGATATCTTTTTAATAAGAAAGAAGTTCGCGATGCTTTGTCATTTTGAGCCATTCAATTTTCGCATATGTTTCACGAATGGCGGGTGTGGATTTTTTCGCGGACTAGATATTTGTAATAATGAATTCAGCAAACTTTATGTACAGAAAATGTAAACTCCTTTCAATCATGAGTTGTTCTTAAAGGGCGGCTGTAGTGGATTGAATTTCTTTGGGCTTTTCGTGATGAGTTTGTCGAGAGATCGTTTCTTTTCCTGACTCCGGAAAATCAAGGGGCTGGATGTTCGCATCCAACCCCTTTCTTGCGTGGTGCGCCTGGCAACGTCTGTGCATCCTCGGCCAGTCGTACCAGGCTCTCCGCGAGGGCTTCGAGATCAGTGCGGGCTATCAGCCCCAAACGGATGCCAAGGAGATTCGAAAAGGTATCGCAAAAAAAGTACGATGCAAAGCCTCTCCGGGCTCCTACTTCAATCGAAAGAGGACAAACACTCAACAAGGAGAGGAGACTATGACACGCTACGAGACGGGACTCGCCATGCTCGCAAAGGTCGATGGCAGCGTCGGGGAAAAGGTGATCGAGAGCCTGGAGGACATCGCGCCGTACTTCGGGCGCTACCTCGTTGAATGCTTCGGAGACATTTACTCCAGGCCGGGGCCTGGACCTTAAAAGCCGGGAAATCGCCGTGGTCGCGGCCCTGACCGCGCTGGGGACGGCCGGACCGCAGCTCCGGATCCACCTGCACGCCGCCCTCAATGTCGGCTGCACGAGGGAGGAGATTGTCGAGGTCATCATGCAGATGTCGGCCTACGCCGGTTTTCCCGCAGCCCTGAACGGGCTCTTCGCGGCCAAGGAGGTGTTCGCCGAGCGGCGGGCCGACGGCAGGGGATAAAGGCTCGCCCCATCCTCAGGCAGCCACGACACTCAAGGAAGTCGCTTGAAAACGACAGACACACGGCCTATGCCGGTGCATGGGACTCGCACGGGTTCCATGCGCCCGGCTTTAGGCACGTCCGGACGATGACCATCAACATGAGATACCAACGGCTTCCCGATTCATGACGCACCAATCCTTCACCATCCGGGTGATCGAAGCCATCCACAGCATTCCCCGGGGCAGGGTGGCCACCTACGGACAGATCGCTGGCATGGCCGGAAACCTGCGGGCCGCCCGGCAGGTCGCGCGGATTCTTCACACGTGCTCGCACTCAGAAGGGTTGCCCTGGCACCGCGTGGTCAACCGGGAAGGACGCATCGCATTGCGGGTCTCCCAGGGTTACGAAGATCAGAAGCGGTTGCTCGAAAACGAGGGCGTCGAGTTTGACGGTACCGGCCGCATTGATCTGGAGCGCTTTCTGCTGGGGTCGGGGTCGGATATTGGGGCTGGGTCTCTGAGGGCAAAAGAGACAGACTGACCTGTCTTCGCAATAGCGGACACGTTTGTTTCCCTAAACGGCTATCCTGATGAACAGCCGCTCATATTCCTCAGGCGTTTGATAACCAATCGACGAATGTCTGCGCCGGCGGTTGTAAAAACATTCAATATATCGAAATATCTGACTTTGAGCTTCGAGCCTGCTCTCGAAGGAGCAGTGGTGCACGAGTTCTCTCTTCATGGTTCCGAAGAACAATTCCGTTATCGCGTTGTCATAGCAGGAGCCAGTGCCGCTCATGCTTTGGATTCCACCGATCCCCTGCACCAAGGACTGAAATCGCTTGCTGCAATATTGAGATCCCCGATCAGAATGAAAAACCATCCTTTGTGAGGGACCCCCTTCGAATCACGGCGTTGTTGAACGCCGTGATCACGAGGTCGTCTGTCATCCGTCATTTCATACTCCAGCCGACTATGCGACGGGAGAAGACATTCAGCGCCGGAATGAGTGACGGCAAAGCCAACCCGATCAAGTACAGCTATTCCCTGGGATTGGTCGGCACGGGCATCGTGCCGGGCCGGCCGCTGGATGACTTCGGAATTGGGTGGGCGCGCACGGAGTTCAGCGACGCCTTTGTGCCCTTCATGCGTGACAGGTTTGAGCTGGGTCTTGATCACGAAGATGCGATCGAGGTCTTCTTCAATGTTTCCGTAACGCCCTGGCTCAACGTCAGTCCGAACTTCCAGTTCATTTCCCCGGCCCTGGACAGGACGGTGGACTCCAGCGGGAATTTCGAGGATATGGATGACATCTACCTGGCTGGCGTGCGTATCGGAGTTCGGTTTTGAGCTTCACAGGTGCGCCTTTTACAGGCAATGGTTGGAAATACTCAGCAACAGGAGGACAACATGCGTAAGATTCGTCTGATTATGCCTTTCTTGGTCCTGTTTCTCGGATGCTCGTTTTTTTCCGGCTCCGCCCGGGCCGCAACCGCCGGTGAAATCGACAAGGCCGTCAATCTGGCTCTGGAGAAGCTCTATGCGAGCACGCCGGCTGCTGCCGAACTGGCCAAGGTCTGTAAAGGGGTGCTGGTCTTTCCGGATGTCGTCAAAGCCGGGCTGATCGTCGGCGGGCAGTATGGTGAAGGGGCGTTGCGGGTCGACGGCAAGACCGTCGGGTACTACAACACTGTCGCAGCTTCCTACGGGCTTCAGGCCGGAGCGCAGACCTTCGGTTACGCCATGTTTCTGATGAACGACAGCGCCCTCAATTACCTGAAGAAGAGCCAGGGCTGGGAAGTTGGCGTCGGCCCCACGGTGGTGGTCATGGATGAGGGGTTGGCCAAGAGCCTGACCACTTCGACCGCCAAAGACGACATCTATGCCTTCATTTTCGGGCAGAAGGGCCTGATGGCCGGCCTCAGTCTGCAGGGGTCCAAGATCACCAGGATCAATCCCGACTAGTAGCCGACAATATCGAAACTGCCCCGGAAGCGAGTGGTGCATGCGCCTGTTGGTCAGCCCGATCCTTCAGGCCGCCCGGCATGTATCCGTTTTCCGGGGCCACTGCGCCCGGGAAGAGGTGGTTACCTGGAGCCGGTCTCACCATGGCGCGAAGCTGCCGCTCCAAGATCTGAAGCTTCCGGCGATACCGGGGAGTCAGGCCCGCTCCGTTTGATAGGGAAAAATAAGAGAGAAATGAAAGGAATGTCTTCAACGGCGATGAAATGGGCCGCATCATTCGTGCTATCGGCAGAGTGGCGGCCTTTCTTGGCCTTGCCGTATTGGCCTGCCTGGGCACGTTGGCCATTTATTACTCCAATCTGCCGCAGGCGCTGCGCCCGGCCGCCAGCGCGATCTTCGCCCTGGTGGCCGCGGGCCTCGTTCTCGCGGGTCTCTGGAAGAAAAGACGGCGGGCGTGGGGCGCCTTCCTTGTCCTTTTCGGGGCGGTGTTCGCCGCATGGTGGGCGCTGATCCCTCCCTCCAACGATCGGGACTGGCAACCGGATGTGGCGGTTCTCCCCTGGGCCGAAGTCCGGGACGACAACGTCACTGTCCACAATATCCGCAACTGCGAGTACCGCACCGAAACCGACTACACGGTGCGCCACTACGACCGGACCTTCGACCTGGCCCAATTGAGGAGCATGGACCTCTTTCTGGTCCACTGGGGGGCGCCTGGCATCGCCCATACCATGGTCAGTTTCGGTTTCAGCGACGGCAGCTACCTGTGCCTCTCCATCGAGACGCGCAAGGAGGTGGGCGAGGCCTACTCGGCGGTCAAGGGCTTCTTCAAGCAGTTCGAGTTGACCTACGCGGTGGCTGACGAGCGGGATCTGGTCCGGTTGAGGACCAACTTCCGCGCCGGCGAGGACGTGTACCTCTATCGGCTCGATGTCCCGATGGATTTCGCCCGCAAGGTGCTGCTCGACTACCTGCGACAGATCAACAGCCTCAAGGCAAGCCCCGAATGGTACCGGGCGATCGGGGCCAACTGCACGACCGGCATCCTGCGCCACACCAACCGGTTTAACCCCGAAGCGAGCTTCGACTGGCGTTTAATAGCCAACGGCTACCTCGACGAGATGCTTTACGAAAGGGGGAGAATCGACCAGACGTTCCCCTTTGCCGAACTGAAGAAGCGCAGCCTCGTCAACCCGACCGCCAAGGCCGTCGGCGAGACGGAGGATTTTTCACGCCGGATCCGCCTGGGGTTGCCGGGAATGGAGTTCTGATCATGCGGTTTCATGGTGCATTTTGCCGCGTCTGCTGGCTCGTTGCGGGGATCGTTTTTCTGGAAAATCGAGGGCCAGATCTTGAATCTTGATTTTCCACGTTTGCCTCTGTCCTCCGAAAAGGAGCGTATGATGCGAATGACCCTGCAAAAGTAAGAGCCGCGGGTTAGATAGTCAGCCCTGAAAAACATGACAATATGCTGAAATTAATTGAAATTTAATCGGAGATAATGTATTTCAAATAACCAGTGATGCAGTGAAAATGCATTTTTTCTGGTCGAAATCACTCCGAGGTTACCAACGATGCAGCCCAAAAAATCGGACCGTCAGCGCAGCTTCCTCTGCCCAGATCTGATCGATCAGCTCGATCCTCGACACCACCTTCTGGGGTTGGCCAAGGCCATTCCATGGCAGGTTTTTGAGGACAGCTTTCGTCCGCTTTATGCTGCATCCGGTCGCCCAGCCAAGCCCGTCCGTTTAATGGTTGGGCTTCTCATCCTCAAACAGCTTGAAAACCTGAGCGATGAGCGCGTCGTCGAGATCTGGGTTCAGAATCCTTACTTCCAAGCCTTCTGCGGCCAGCAGCGCTTCACCTGGAAGCTGCCGTGTGATCCGTCCGAGTTGACCTATTTTCGGCGTCGGATCGGAGAAGACGGTGTGCGCAAAATTTTTGAAGTCTCCGTGACCCTCCATTGCGACAAGGCCAAAGAAGAGGAAGTTGTCGTGGACTCCACCGTACAGGAAAAGAACATCACTTTTCCCACGGACACCAAGCTGCTGACCAAGATCGTGACACGTTGCCGCATCATGGCCAAACTGGAAGACGTCAAACTCCGGCGCAGCTACCAGCGTGAGGTCAAAAAGCTGCTGAGGACCATTCGTTTCAAATCAAAAGGCCGCAAACAGGGCGAGGCCCAGCGAGCTATCAGGCGTTTGCGGACTATTGCCGGTGTCCTGATCCGCGATATGAGACGGAAGCTTTCCCCGGAAGCGTTGGAGATTCACCGGCAGTCTCTTGACCTCTACGACCGCGTTCAACGCCAGCAGCGCTCCGACACGGGCAAAATTTACAGCCTCCATGAGCCAGACGTTTCCTGCATCAGCAAAGGGAAGGCTCACAAGAAATACGAGTTCGGCGCCAAGGCATCCGTGACCGTGACCAAGACCAATGGCATCATCGTTGGTGCACTGTCCTTCTCGGACAACCCCTTTGATGGCCACACTCTTCCCGCAGTGCTTACCCAAGTCGAGAGTATCGTAGGCAAAAGGCCGACCATGGCGATTTGCGACCGTGGATATCGAGGTAAGCGTAAAATCGGGACGACCCGCATCGAGATTCCAGAATCAGGCAAAGGCCCAAAAACTGAGCACGAAAAGCGCCAAGCTCGGGCACGTTTTCGCCGCAGGGCCGCCATCGAACCAATCATCGGCCATCTCAAGAACGATCACAGAATGCTTCGAAACTACCTCAAAGGCCGGATCGGCGATTCCGTGAACCTGTTCATGGCCTGTGCGGCCTTCAACTTCCGGAAGTTCATCTGGATTCTGTATTTTTTGTGCCTCAAATTGCTGGGGCACGTATTTCGACCCAATGCTCGGCCACTACAGGCTTGTGCCTGATGGACCGTTTTGAGAGTTTTTCAGGACTGACTAGTTACCGGACTGTCCAAAAGCGACTGGAGTTTTTCGAGGCGTGCCTCCATCTTTTCGTGGAAGTTTCTTCGCTCCCATGACGTTGCCGCGATCATCTCGCTACATCGAACGAAGAGGCTGGGCAGCAAAGTTTCCAGTATCTTTCGGTTGTTGCCGTGCTCTATCTGTATAATCAGGCGTTTGGCGATAGCGATATGGGCGGGTTCGTCGCGGAAGTGATCCCACTCAAGCTGCTCATCGTAAAGATCGCACAACTCATGCAAGTTGTCAGCGGTGTAATATGTACGCATTGCGTCTGCGAGGATTGGTACAAGATGTTTATTCATCGTAAAATTTTGTGTACAAGCTAGCTATTCACGTCTTAGACTACTGAAAAAAAATTCTTTTCGCGTAAATGTGAATATATTTTGTCTATAGATGTTTTCCCTATGTTCCGCACGTTCTCTAGTCTAAGCTTTGTTTCAAATCGAAGCTTGAAACGTGCCAGCTAATCTGAATTGCAGTTCGCAATTGTTGCTGTGTTCTCAACTTGCTATAAGGATTGTGAACAATCTGGTGACGGGGTGAATTGTATACATTTCGAACAACAAGCAAATAGTAGTTATCTTGCATTTTTTTGGCGGTTTCCCACTCCTTGTCAGTAAATAATATCCCGCCATCGTTGCCCGCCAGCCCTTTTACCTCAACAGCAATTTGTGGGGTAGTGCCATCTAGTAGAAAATCGTAGCCGCACCCTTGGTCCCGAGTATCCAAGACCGAATCGGAAGCTGGCAGTCCCAAAGTTTGCCAAATGTCTAAGAAGTACTCTTCAGCCTTTCGACCGGTCGGGCCTCGGGGTACAAAAACAGTATTGGTGTCCACTGGAGCATCAATTTCGGCCAATACTCCGCGTGGAAGGGTATGTTCTTTATTTTTGATAATTCCTTGGACCAAAGCCAAAAGCGACTCTCCAGAAAAGTCTTGAAATAGCGCGATGATTTTTTTTCGAGTTGGATGCATCTCCCTCTTATGCCAGCCTTTTCTCGGATTATCGAAGGCTGGGTCGAACTCATCGCGCATGTTCGAAAGCGTAGCAGGCTTTACGCCAATCGCACTTGCTATCGCGTCATGAGCCTTAGCCTGACTCCCGTAGCCAAGCGCTTCATATGCTTTGGCATCAAATCGAGATAAGTAGTACGCAACCACGAGAGCGAGTTGATTCTGAGGTTTCATCTGGCTCATATTTTATTTTGCCATTCGACGAAGCCAGTCTGATTCAGTAAGCCCGACTCGTGAAACTTCTCTAGCAAAATCATTTGCTACTCTTTGGGCTTGTGCAGTTTTTAAATCAGCTAACCACTGATACTTAACATCCTCTTCGCCAGCGTCGAAGTACCATTTCATCTCACTTTTCTGAGCAACAATTGGTTTACCCGAAGAGCTTGGCTTGAATTTGATCAATGACAAATCATAACTCTTAAGACTTAAAACAAGTTCTAAATGTCCATCACCATGCGGCAATACGGCAAATATTTTATGCTTAGGTTTAGTCTTTTCGATAAGTTTTAAAAATGGAAAAACTCTACCAGTGCCGTCTAGCCTCACACTGTCACAAACAGGTTGAATGCATAGTAGATATGAATCAACCTTTTTGAATTGTTTAGAACTGCTTACCTTCGCAATAATTGATCCAAGCCTTAATGTAGGCGCAGTGCTCCCATAAACAGATTTGACAGATGTCAGCACTGCAAAATCCCTGTCCAATAGCTCGCGTTGTCCATTAGCGCAGAACAAGCCTGTCAGTTCACTCAAATTTTTGTTATTATTTTTGATCGATTTTATTAGCGCTTGAAGATTGGGAGGATCTTTCTCTGAGTATTGGTGCTCTATCCCATTCTTAACCAATTTCATTAAATGATGAACATAAAATCTCGCCGCATACCTAAGTTTCATGTCACCACAAAGAGGCACGTCCAAGTAGCAACTATGGTCGCCAAATCTCAGCTTGTTATGTAACCATTTGTATATATTGCAAGTCTTTAAATGATGATTAACTTTATTATCCCCGCCAACTACATTTTCTATCTCAGCCATTACAAGTGGGACAACATGAGATTCAGCTTCTTCAGGTGGATCTGACAAGATCCGGTGTGCAACATATGGGGCATCCATCTCAGGAGGAAACTTGCTGAGGATGCTGTGTGCATTGGAACGAATAGCTGCAAAAGCTTCTAGTACAACGTTTGCCATCAACCCGGAAGTTGTTTGAGAAAATTCCAATATTAATTTAGTTGGCAGATTCTCTTCTTTAATAACTCGATTTTTGAATTCAGGATTAACTTTAGTGTCTTCTTTTGCTAGTATTGTTACAGTAACAGGCCCAGCACTAAATAAAAGACCATCGTTCCGATTGATAATATCATCTGGTTTGAATAGCCCCTTAACCGCATCCGCTATTTTAAATAGATCATTTTCTCCAGTATAAATAGCAAACAACCGTAATCTATCGGACGAATCATCTTTGAGTATTCTATTAATCAGCCCAAGAGTTATTTCACCGTAAGTCTCATGAATTTTCCAATCTAAAACCACGATGTCAGCTCGTTGAGCAACCTTGAGCACAATACTGTCGTTGTTGCTATTTTGGTCTGGTTCAAGAACAGAACAAACGAGGCCAAAGTCTGCGAAGCTCTCAACTAAAATCTTGGTACGCAACCGATGTTCAGGAGCACTTACACTTATGAGTTCTTTGTTGGGCTTTGGGCGTGCATCGCCCCTTCCAGGCGCAGTGAGATCAGGCTTCGGGGTGTCATCTTTTTCTTTGTATGCCCTATCATCAACGACTACAACGTGTTGAAGAAAACTGGCCATTGCAGATCTAGACAGACTTTGAAAATCTGACATCTACTAATCCTTATGCGTCGAAGACTTTAGGAGAAATATGAAATTCAGCGCCAGAGTGTGTGTGACGCAAACTCAAGTCGTAATCGACACGGGAGAGAACTTCACGCGAGATATGGAGTCCCATGCCGCGCCCTCCAGGTTTGCGAGAAAACCCAAGTTCAAAAATCGAATCATGATCCCGTTCGGGAACACCAGGTCCGGTGTCTTTGATTACAAGGGTGCTACCTATGGCGTCCAATGTGATTACCCGAGTCGGCTGATCCTTTATCCAAAAGATTGCATTATCGACCACGTTCACAAATACTGGGTAAAATGAAGAAGGGTAGCCCATGAACTCTGCCCTCTTAAAGGAAGGTGTTGCAAGCAACTCGACTTCATGCCGTTTGAACCGTTCACCAAACAAATCTATGAGAAATTTATTGATTTCTGAGCCGGAAATCTTAACTTCTTTCCTATAAAGACGCCTGTGAAGAGGGGTGAATAGAGTCAAGTAGCCATCTAGGTGGTCAAAACTACTCCGGATACCTTGATATATTCCCTCAAGCCCCTCATTAATATCTGCCCAACCCTTAAGCCTACGGATATAGTCACGGATAGATCTAATACTTGAGTCAAACTCATGATTTATAACCTCTATAGCCATCCCGAGTTGGGTCAACTGAAGATCTGTTGCGACTTGCTCTTCAAGTGCGATAGCTCTTTGTTCAAGGGCTTCCATTTGTTCGATCTGTGTGGAGCCTTCGGATGTGTCTATGGATTCAAGTTGATTTTGCAGTCGCTGGAGGTAGGCACGTTCCTTATCTCGGACATCTATCAGTGCTTTTTCCAGTCGATCACGTTCTTTGATGATTGAGTCATCATCCATTGATGACACATCCAAACGTGCAAATTCAGCAAAGACGGATTGCATCACCGCGTTGATATTTTTTACGCTGGATTTAGCCGCGTTAAGGACATCAGTATTCACCTGAGATGCTTGCTCTTCAGTCGCTCGTCGCTCTGTGCGTCCAACTTTTTGGGCGTCCTTGGACAACTCATCGAGGGAACGCTCGATACGTATTCGCTTATCCAGGGCAATTTTTGCTTCTGCGGCCCGTTCCTGCACCTCGCCCTCAATCAACTCGCGAGCCTGAGAAAAAACTTTAATCTGGAGATTCTCGAAAGCCGTTTGGTATTTTGCCCAATCGTCAAGAACCGCTTTGCCTAGTCCTATCCTAGGCTTAACGATACGGTACTCATTTTCAAAAGTACTTAGTTTTGCTCTCGCGTCAGCTTCAGCTTTCATGAAAGCTTCCGCTGCTTCCGCAGGATTATTTATTAATGCTGCGACTCGCAGATCAGCATGAATATCATCAATGAGTTGACCGACAAATAATTGCGGATCACCCACGTCAACTTTATGAAAGAAAGTATCAATTTGCTCTTTAAAAACTGTCCTTTTTTGGGAAACTTGCATCTCCCGTTTTCGTCTTGCTGCATCCTGGTCGTTCAATTCAGCTTTCTTGACTTGGAAAAAGTCTTCAGCGGCATCTCTCCTAAAAAAGTCAGCGGCAAGCTGCACAAAAAAATTCTTGAGAATGTTTTGTAGGTCTCTATATGCCCCATTTTCACGAAATCCTTCACGCCCAGCTTTCTCTCGCAGATTGGGATTGGCCGTGCTTGAAAGTTCAACAACCCCAAATATTCTTCTATAAGAAAAGTGGTAATACAATGCGCTCTTGGATCGATTCTTTTCCAAATCGAGCCAGTCGCTATCATTGCCTCCATAGGGCAGCATGCGCACTCCATCTCTGTAGATGTAAAGCCCTCCAAACCGATTCATTTTTTGAATCAATTCACCCCAATCCTCTAAAGGAAGAGTGCTTTCTCGTTCAGCGCCTTGAACGTTTGCAACGGAAATCTTAAAAGGGCCACACCTAGCCTGGGAGCCGTGTCCACCTCGCCACGAAATAATATGATTTGGGAATTCTTTGCCAAAAATTGTAACAGAGCCATTAAACTGCCCATACTCATCGAATTCTCCGCATATCTGGTGGTCCGCATTAATAAACTCTTTGGGTGTAAAAAATTTTCCCACAGCAATAAGATCATCAAATGCTTCTTCTGACTTATGGTCGCGAAAGGCCGTTTGAAGGACTGGAGGTGTATGGCCAGGGGTCATTGTGTTGGAAAAGCCTCTGAGCATCTTATAGAGGGGGGGGGCGGAGTCGACCGCCTTGCCTTCATCAATATCAGGGCACAACATCTCTGAAGTGGGTTTTATGATAAAATGCGTTCCGTGCCCTTCTTTCTGAAGACTCATGTCACTGACGTAGCCATCTATTTCATACGGGTCTAATACAAACGAATCCAGGTCGTTAGAAATTTTTTCAAAAGCGTCTGCATCAAAGAGCTCTTTTAGGCCATTCAAAGTCGAACGGCACACATCAACCATATCGTTGATGTCCTTACTGGTCGGCAACGTGCCAGCAGGGAACGTCCTCACTGCAAATTCTATTTTATCGAGATCCGCGCCAGGGCATTCGAAAAGACCCCAATGGATGAAAGCGGCGACGGTCTCACAGAGAGCTTCTTCACGAATGGCTCTGGATAGTACTAAAACTTGTGGCCCAATGATTGCTATTGCTAGACGCCCAACACCCTTTTCGCCCAAGAGGATGCGTTCATCCTTGCCTGCCATCTTTGGGGGAGGTGTTGCATTTCTACCCTTTAACTTGCTTTCCGTACCAAGGGTGAGCCACCTGTCGAGGAACTCTTCCTCAGTCATCCCCACACCGTCATCTCGGAGGACAAAGAGCCCATCAGAGCGATAGAAGTCGACCTCAGCCCTATTGGCATAAGCATCATGGGCGTTTTTAAACAACTCGCTGATCGCCGTAGGAATACCGGCGATTTGCTGTCTTCCGAGCATATCGAGAGCACGAGCGCGAGTTTTAAATGTCGCCATGTTCTAGAATCCTTTGGATGTGGGTTCCAATCTTTTTTGCCAAGACCGGAGGAACGGCATTGCCAATTTGTTTTGCTATTCCGGACTCGTTGGAGCAACGGAAGACATAATCTTTCGGAAACGTTTGAAGGGTTGCCCCCTCTCTCAAGGAAAAGGCCCGGTTTTCTTCTGGATGACCGAACCTACCATTCGAGAGGCTGTTAAACCGAGTTGTTATAGTGGGAGCTGGCTGATCCCAGAAGGCCCGACCATAAACATTTCTAAAACAGTTGTCCTTTTCCTTGTAGGCTTCAATCTGTAACTCTGGATCATCTTTCCAACTAAACCGGGTTCCGCCATTGTGAGGAGTAACCTTGATTCGTCTCAAGTTCTCTTCAGACAGGCCCGCCGCTGTGTGAATAAAGTCCGAATCATCCTTGTGTCCCGCCTCGATGGGGGGAAAGCCGTTGCCAACGCCAATGAAATCACGAAGGCGAAGCCCGGTAAGCTTTTCTTTTTCCGGCAGTGAAGCTCCACAATTCAGCCGGGTGGCAATAAGCAGATACCTGGGACGTTTCTGAGGGACTCCATGGTGATAAGAGTCCACGACCTCGTGCGCATAGGTATAGCCTTGGTCTGTAAGAAAACGAAGGAACGTTGGCAGGTAGCTTTTAGGGTCTTTATACAGGCCTGGGACATTCTCAATGATGACAAAGCCCGGGTGAAAGTGCCTAACAAACTTCTGAAATTCTTCTAGAAGAAACGCACTTTTTTCGCTCTTTTTTTTGATAGTCCGGATCTTGCTCCAATACTGACAAGGGCTACAGCCAACAAGGATGAGTTCATCGTCATTAGGCGAAATACCGATCTTGTCTTCGAGAATTGGTGGGTTTAGCTCGCTGATATCGTATTCGAGAAATTCAGATGGGGCGTTATTGATGCTATAGGTTTCTTTGCACTCCGCGTTGTTGTCGATGCCTGCGAGCACTTGAATCCCCGCTTGTGCCAAACCGCAAGTCATTCCGCCAGCACCACAGAAAAAGTCGACCGCCTTCAAGCCGGTGTTGGTTTTGGCCTTCTTGGTTGACGCGACCATATCAGTGTCATCTTTATAATTCAGCATATTAACAACTTCTTTTAGTTTTTCTGAGTTTAATTACCCACAAACTATAAATTAATCAATCAGTTACGTCTGCTCTGTTGCGGGACATAACCCTTCTCCCAAGCTTCTCCAAGCCCAAGCCGCTCAAAAAGTAAAGACTCCTGTTTCTATCGCAGGTCAGGCCTCAGTGAACGATACGGATGTCTGAGCGCTTCCGGGAGAAAATTGAGCCCCTCCACATTTTCAAAAATGTGGGCAAGGGCTGGCTCTCTGAGACCAAGAGTATAATGAAATAATTGATTTTTTCTTTCAATAATCGTGCTTTTTTGTATCCATCTACTCGAAATATAATGTTAAAAATCGTCAAGAAAGTGGCGAGTATGCCCATGCGAGCAAATTGGAGGGTTTGTCAGTAGTTGTGAGCATCGACCTGGCGCCCCAGGTAGACATGTCGATGCATCCTTCCGTCCCGGAAATATTCCCTTCAGGTGAATGCCAAGCCCGGTTCCGGCTGTGCCGAAGTGGGGCGTGAGGAGAGGGAAAGGGCAAGTAGGCCGTTCGCTCAATTTTCTCCCGACGACTTCTGAACACCGAGCACCAATTATTTTTGCAAATCCGTTACGAGGAAAGCTGCGTACACGACAACCATTTCTTTTGTCATGGGTAGTTATAAGGTCACAGCCAGCACGTACGCACATATAACAAAAGCCATCCGTTGCCGGATGGCTTTATATTGAAAGATCGAGTCTTGGCCGCCGAACCCACGGCGGACCCCATGAAGAAAAAAGGGATTTCAGCCTTTCGACTGAAATCCCTTACTTTCTAATGGCGGGGCCGATGGGACTCGAACCCACGGCCTCCGGCGTGACAGGCCGGCGTTATAACCGACTTAACTACGACCCCGCATTTGTTTTCGTGGTGGGCGGTACAGGGATCGAACCTATGACCCTCGGCTTGTAAGGCCGACGCTCTCCCAGCTGAGCTAACCGCCCAGTCCCGTCCAACGAGAAACAGTCTTTATAGAGCCACATGCCTGCTGTCAAAGACTTTTTTCAAGATAATCGAAAAAAGTTGAAATTAACCTGAAAGCGGTCCGGGCAGAGGGGGGAGAGCGGAAACCCGGGTAAAAAAAAGGGCCGTCCGTGAAGGACAGCCCTATAGGTCTTCGAAAGCGAGAGTCTTAACCGCAGGATGTGCAGGAAGAGCATCCCGAAGAAGACTCCTTGAGCCCCGATTTGATGTTGAAGCCCATGTGCGGATGAAATTCCACGGAAATGGGTTTCGATTCTTCCATCAGAGCGGTTTCAACCAGGAATTTGTATCCGTCAATTTCGTGTACTACGTCGTTGTCTTTTTGCTCATCCAGAGCAAGCGCCAAGCGAGGCCCGCCTCAGCCGGCGGCCATGTAGACCCGGATTGGGGACACTTCTTTGCCAGCGAAGTGCATATCGAGCTGCTCTTTGGCAGCCTTTGTAAGTTCGAACATGGAATCCTCCTTTGATGTGGGAAAGGACGTAGTTATTGATTTTATCGATGTCAATGTCCGGGGCCGCGTGATTTTCGTGATGGTTCTTCATGAAATCCCGCTAAACGCCGCCGGCCGGGAACATCGTCATCTCCGAAAAAGATGCTTGTGTCTTACACTCAAGAAAGTTTAACATGCACTCAATCCTGATAACCAGAAACCCGGACCGGATATGAGTCCACATAATGCCCGCATCCTGCTTGTCGACGACGAAGTGACTCTTCTTGAGTTGCTCGGCGATTTTCTGCGCGAACAAGGCCATGAGGTCATCCTGGCGGACTCAGGCGTCAAGGCCCTTGATCTCTACAATTCGGAGCTTCCGGATCTTGTGCTTCTTGACCTGAAGCTGCCGGACCTGTCCGGACTGGATGTACTCAAGCATATTTCCTCCCGGGATGACGAAACGGGTCTTATCGTCATTTCCGGGGTCGGCTCCACGGACGACGCCATCGAGGCCTTGCGCCGGGGCGCGTGGGATTTTCTGGTCAAGCCCTTCCTCAATCTGGAATTTGTGCTGCACGCCGTGAACAAAAGCCTGGAAAAAGTACATCTCAAACGGGAGAACAGGCTTTATCGTGAACATCTGGAAGAAGAGGTGCAGCGCCGGACCACCGAATTGCGGCAGGAAATCATCGCCCGCAAACGCATTGAGGAGGATCTGCGCCGCAGCGAGACGCGTTACAAGGAACTGAGCCTGACCGACGAACTGACCGGTCTCTACAATGCGCGTCATTTTTTCAGGCAGGTGCAGGCCGAGGTGGAACGGGCCGTGCGCTACAACAGCCCGCTATCTTTGTGCGTCCTCGATATCGACAATTTCAAGCAATACAACGACACTTACGGGCATCTGAATGGTGACGCCGTACTCTCGGAGCTGGGGCGGATCATCCAGAAACTGATCCGCGATGCGGACTCGGCCTACCGTTACGGAGGCGAGGAATTCATCATCGTCCTGCCGGAGACCAATCGCGAAGAAGCCGCCCGCGTGGCGGAGCGCATTCGGATCAGCTTTTACGAGCACGCCTTCTATCCCAAAAAAGGGAGCGGCGTTCATGTATCGATCAGCCTTGGCGTGACCAGCTATTGCCCGGGGGAAACAGTTTCAGACCTCGTCGACCGGGCCGATCAGAACATGTACGCCGCCAAGAAATGCGGCCGCAACACCACGGTTTGCAGATGATGCGCCAAAGCGCGCGCTGATCCCCGCGACCGTGGCGGCCTGCCCGCAGTAACTACATCGATCACGATGCCGAATCGACATCGCCGTCACTCCAGCCTCATCGCAGGCGCAATCATCCTTCGTCGTTCATAAGTGCCGTCAGACGACAAAAGCCGCACTCCCCGGCAGACGTCGGATAGCCGCAGGTCGTGCAGGGCTGAATGTCCACGCTTGTCTCACCGCGCGGGGCAAAGCCTTGCCGGCCGTCCTTGAGGAACCCGTCATAAAAGCGGATCTTGCGTCCCGGCTGGATGTCTTCGAGGTCCGCCAGCAGGTTCTTGTAGATGGGAAAGCTGGCCTTGGAACTGTAAGGGCACGGGGCGTAGCCGTAGTCGATGCCGGCTAGAAAGCACAGGTTCGCGGTTTCGAACTCGGTCAGACGGAAAAGTGGCTTGACCTTCTTGGCGAAACCTTTCTCGGCGTGCATGACAGGTCCCTGATCGCTCAGAAATTCCACATCCCAGCGCATGACATTGGCGAAAAGCCGCGAGGTCTCGTCATCGAGATTGTGTCCCGTGGCCAGCACCGTGAACCCGTTCTCCTGGGCGAACTTGTTGAACAGGTAGCGCTTGGTCTGTCCGCACACGGAACAGATGGGGCGCTTGACCCGGCGTTTGACGTCGCACATGGCCAGCCCCAATTTGGCCGTCTCGATGACGTGCAGGGGGATCTCGTTGGCTGTGCAGAAACGCTCGGCGTAGGCCCGCGCGATGGGGGAGGATTCCGGGATGCCAAGGTCGATGTGCAGGCCCTCGATGTTGTAGCCGAGATCCTTCAATTGCCACGACAGGGCCAGGGAGTCCTTGCCGCCGGATATGGCGACGAGGATGCGGTCATCGAAGGTGAACATCGAGTGTTCCTTGATGGCCCTTTCCACCAGGCGACGGGCGAAAACAAGGAAGCAGTCCTTGCAGAAAGCGGTGTGGTGGCTGGGCAGGGCGACCACGGCGGGGATCTGGCAGCGTTTGCATTTCATGTTGGCTACCCCTTTGATCCGACGTCGCGCACAATGACGTGATCGCCGTACTTGAGGTTCAGATCCGGAGTGAGCAGGCCGCCGTCGCGGATGACGAGAGCCCGTCCGGGCTTGCGCCCGAGTTTGTGCAAGAGTTGCGTGACCGTGGCGGCACGGTCGATGGTCAGTTCCCGATTTTCGGGTTCAAGGCGGACAGTTATCATGATGCTCCTGTGCTTGTGCTGTCGGTGTCGGCAGGTGCGTGCCCTAAATCGATGCGTCGCAAAATTCAAGACCGCTCTTGTCCGATTTCAAGAACCAGAAAGCCGTCTTCGTCGAGCCTGCCCCGGTCCGGGGTGACGAACCAGCGGATGCCGTCCGTTTCGATGACGGCCTTTTCGGTCAGGTCATCCCGGCCCAGATAGCCCTGCATGACCTGGGTTCCACCGATGAGGATGCGGCCGCTCTCGCCGTGGGGCAGATCGGTCAGGGTTTGCGGATGCACGATGCGCAGGGCGGAACCGGGCAGGGGCAGTCCCACGGTGCCGGGTTTGCGGCCCTGCTGCACGCTCAGGTCCAGGGGATTGAGCACGTCGGGAGCATTGACGGTGGCCACTGGAGTGGTCTCGGTGGTGCCGTAGCCGTCATGGACGATGAGCCCGAACTTGTGGCGGAAGGCCTGCACGCAATGATCGGAAAGGGCCAATCCGCCCGACAGGACGGAGCGCAGCGACGCGAACATGAGCGGATGCAGGACGGGACTGACGACGTACGCTTCCAGCATCGCGGGATCGGCGCAGAGCATGGTCGCCTCGAAATCGACGCACATGCGCCCCATCTTGCGGGCTTCAAAGGGGTCATGGGCGCAGGCCATGGGTACGGATTCAAGCAGCGGCAGGAACATGGTCGTGGTCAGTCCAAGAGCGTCGTGCAGGGGCATGGCGGTAAGCAGCACGTCATCACCCCGGGGTGGAAAGAGGGACGCGATCTGCCGGGCGTTGGTGATGATGCTGGAGTGTCCAAGGCGCACGCCAACCGGAATTTGCTCCTCCCGCTTCACGAATATTATGGCCGCCGTGGCTTCCGGCCTGACGCGCAGAGGCAGGATGAAACGCAGCAATGCCAACGGCATGAAGCGGATCAGGGCGCGTTCCACGGTCGTGCCGCGCAGGGATGTCCGGCAGTCTTCCACGAACATGAAACGCATGTCACCTTGAAGAGCGGCGCATCCCCGGCCGCGCAACCTTTCAATGTGCTCGCGGGTGCTGAGCACCGTCTTGATTCCGGCCTGATCCAGACAGTTGACAAAAGCCTCCGCCGGCAAATCCGGATCAAGGTTGACGGTCGTCTTGCCGGCCATGAGCACGGCCATGTTCGCCGCCGCGCCCCTGACACCCGGCGGAAGCAGGATGCCCACAGCCTTTTCAGGCAAGGTCTTGAGCTTGCGCGAAAGGCACAGGGCCAAAAGGAACAGCTCTTCCCCGGTGGTCTGGGCTCCGCTGGAGTCGGCCACGGCCAGCCTTGCCGGGGCGCGTTTGACCGCGCGCAGCCATTTTTCCGGGATGGAGGTCTGGGTGCGGGCAAACTCCTGCCAGGCCAGGATGGACTGACGGTGCACGGCGTCTTTGACCTCCTGGGGAGTGGCCGAGGCAGGCATGGCGGGGCCGAAGCACAGATTGACGTCCCGCGCCAGGACTCCGTTGGTGTTACGGCGGAAATGCCTGCTCACGGCGGACCACCTGCTGCCCCAAAGGCCGCGCAGGTAGAAGGGCACGATGACGCATTCGCTCTGGACCGCCGGAATGCAGTAGCCGCGCCTGAAGGCTCCGAGCTGGCCGTTGCGGCTGATGGCGCCTTCGGGAAAAAGGACTACGCACTCCCCGGCCTTGAGGTTCTCGGTGATCTTGCGCAGGGCCGAGCTGCTGGCGGCGGATGAGATGGGAATGACGCGGTAGAGGTCCAGGAACCAGCGCAGGTACCAGCGACTGTAATAATGACGCGACATGACAAAGCGCACGGGCCGGGGCACGGCCAGATGCAGCACGGCCCAGTCGATCCAACTGGTGTGATTGCCAAGGAGCAGCACCCCGCCCTGAGACGGAATGTTCTCCAGACCGCTCACGACCAGACGGTAGCGCTGCGCAAAGACGATGCGCAGCAGAAAGCGCATGAAGGCCTGGGGCAGCTTGCGCAGGGTATGCACAGAGCCAAGCCCCATGATCGCGGCCAGGATCAGGATGATGGGTACGCTCGAAAGCCCGGTCAGGGAAGCCAGCACGGTCACGCACAAGAAGGACAGCATGAACACGTTCTGCAGAAAATTGTTTCCGGCCAGGATGGTTCCAAGATCCGAATCCTTGGCATTGAACTGGATGAGCGCGTTCAGCGGCACCACGTAGAGACCGCCGAAAAATCCGTACACGGCCAGCAGGCTGCCCAGGGCCGGAATGTTGCTCATGCCCGGAATGATGGCCAGACAGAGGGTCATGCCCAGGGCGGCCAGCGGGATGATCCCGGTCTCGATGTAGGTCCGCGAGAGCCGACCGGCGGTGATGGAACCGGCGATGATGCCCACGCCGCCTATAGCCAGCAGCCCTTGGGCGACAACGGTGGAGGTCACACCCGCGAAATCCTTGAGGTGCGCGCCGAAGGCGGCGAAGAGGACCTGATTGACGGCCCAGAAGAGCGACAGGCCGAGCACGCACAGCCAGATGGTTTCATGGCCGCGAATGTTCTTCAAGTTATTCTTGAGGTATATTCCTCGGGCATATGTCCTGAAATTGAGGCGCAGGGAGGTGTCCCCCGGCTTGTATTGCGGGATGCGCAGAGCCGTCAGGGTTTGCGCCACGGCCCCGGCGATGAGCAGCAGGCCGCTCGGGGCGATGGCCCGCAGGATGCCTTCCTTGGTCGTCGCGTCGCCGATGAGGGACTCGAAAAGCAGGGAGAAGAGCACCCCGCCAAGGAGTATGGCGACAATGGTCACGGCCTGAACCACGCCGTTGGCCATGCCGAGGCTGTCCTTACCCGCCATCTCCTTGATGTAGCCGTACTTGGCAGGGGAATAGAAGGCCGACTGCGCGGCCAGGATCAAGGTCAGGACAAAGGCCGCCTCGAACCAGCCCAGCAGATAGCTGCCGTAAATGAGCACGGTCAGCGGTATGGCCAGGCCCGCAGTCCAGCGCATGACCCGGTGCTTGGAGAAGCGGTCGGACAGAAAACCGGCGGGAGTGAAGAACATGATGAAGGGCAGCAGAATGCAGGCGTTGACCAGGGCGGTCAGCGCGATCTGCGTGGATCCGTCATAGCATTTGAAGACCGTGTTCTGGATGATGATCTTGTGCCCCAGGTCGAGCATGGCATTGATCAGCACGACCAGGAGGTAGGGCAGGAATCCCCGGATTCCGAGAAGACGGCGATGGCTCGATTTCGTGGCTTCCATGGCTCAGCACAGCCCCAGCATGCGCAGGCAGGAGGCGGTAACCAGCGCGGGTGTTTCGGAGGTAAGTTCGAGCTTTCCGTAGCGGTGCAGAACCAGAGGCTGCAAGATGGCGCCCATGAGCAGCCCCGCATGCAGGTCGGCGTCGCAGGGGGGAATCTCGCCCGCGCCCACCGCCTGGCCGACAAAGCGTTCGGCCATGGCCATGGGCTCGGTCTCGCGGCTTAAGAGCTTGTCCTCGGGAAAGCCGTGCTGAGTCAGCAGGATGAAGGCGAACTGGTCGCCATTGTATGTGTAATAATCGTATATGGTCTGGATCGCGAGCCCCAACCGCAGATCGAACGGCATGCGGTCGTCGAAGAGGACTTCGGAGACAAGATGGGTGAACTGGTCCAGTTCGCGGTTGAAAAGCTTCCAGGCCATCTCTTCCTTGCCGGAATAGTAGCGATACAGGGCGCCTTCGGTGACTCCGGCTTCGCCCGCGATGTCCTTGATGGTAGTTCGGGCCAGCCCTTTGGTGGCAAAGAGGCGAATAGCCGATTCTTCTATGGTTTCGCGCTTCATGACTGGTCGTGACATGGGGATCCTCCTTTATTGTGTGAGTATGTATTTACTCATTTCGTTCCAAGGTCAAGAAAAAGGGCGTACTCGAAAGAGTACGCCCGGGGGAGGGAGGCGCTGCCGGGGCCTGGGGTTAGGTATGGCGTCCGGCGATCAGATCTTGGATGACGGAAGGATCTGCCAGGGTCGAAGTGTCACCGAAGTCCTCCAGGGCCGTAGAGCCCGTGGTGATTTTGCGCAGCACGCGGCGCATGATCTTTCCGCTGCGGGTCTTGGGCAGACCTACGGTGAATTGGATGACTTCGGGAGAGGCCAGCGGCCCGATTTCCTTGCGCACATGATTGCGCAGGGCCTTGATGAGTTCGTCGGATTCGTCCGCGTCGGCGCGCAGGGTGACGTAGGCGTAGATGGCTTGTCCCTTGATTTCGTGCGGCATGCCGACCACGGCGGCCTCGGCCACGGCCGGATGGGAGACCAGGGCGGACTCGATCTCGGCCGTGCCCAGACGATGTCCGGAGACGTTGATGACGTCGTCAAGGCGGCCCATGATCCAGAAGTATCCGTCCTCGTCCTGGCGCGCGCCGTCACCGGCTTCGTATTTGCCGGGAAAGCGGTCGAAGTACTGCTGCTTGAAGCGCTCGGGATCTCCGAACACGCCGCGCAGCATGCCCGGCCAGGGGCGTTCTATGATCAGGTGTCCGCCTTCGTTGGCAGCGGTCGGATTGCCTTCGGCGTCCACGATGCGGGCATGCACGCCGGGCAGGGGACGGGTGGCGGAGCCGGGTTTGAGCGGCGTGGCGAAGGGCAGGGCGGAGATGAGGATGCCGCCCGTTTCCGTCTGCCACCAGGTATCGACCACGGGCAGCTTGGATTTGCCGATGTTCTCGTGGTACCACATCCAGGCCTCGGGGTTGATGGGCTCGCCGACGCTGCCCAGCACGCGAAGCGAGGAGAGGTCGTTCTTGCTGGTCCATTCGGCTCCATCACGCATGAGCGCCCGGATGGCCGTGGGGGCCGTGTAGAAGGAGGTGATCCTGAACTTTTCGACCAGGTGCCAGAAACGCGATGGATCTGGATAGGACGGCACGCCTTCGAACATGACCGAGGTCACACCCAGCGCCAGGGGGCCATACACGATGTAGGTATGCCCGGTGATCCAGCCGATGTCCGCCGTGCAGAAATGGATGTCGTCGTCATGCAGGTTGAAGACCAGCTGCGTGGAGTGGGCCGCGTAGGTCAGATAGCCGCCCGTGGAGTGCATGACGCCCTTGGGCTTGCCTGTGGAGCCGCTGGTGTAGAGAATGAAGAGCAGGTCTTCGGAGTCCATGGGTTCGCATGGGCAGGTCGGGGCGATGTTCGGATCGGCTACGACGTCATGCCACCAGAGGTCCCGGCCTTCGACCATGTTGATGTCGATGCCGGCCCGCTTCAGGACCACGCAGCTGGTCACGGTGGGGCATTCGGCCAGGGCGTCGTCGACATTGCCCTTGAGCGGAATCTTCTTTCCGGCACGAAGCACCGCGTCGGCGGTGACCAGCACCTTGGCCTCGCAGTCCTGGATGCGGTTCATGAGGCTGGCGGCCGAGAATCCCGCGAAGACGATGGAATGGGTGGCGCCGATGCGCGTGCAGGCCAGCATGGCCACGGCCAGCTCTGGAACCATGGGCATGTAAAGGGCCACGCGGTCGCCGCGTCCGACACCGAGTTTCTTGAGGATGTTGGCGAAGCGGACGACATCGGTCAGGAGTTCGCGGTAGGAAATGTGCCGGACATCTTCCTCGGGCTCGCCCTGCCAGATGATGGCGGTCTTGTCGCCCAGGCCGTTCTCCACGTGCCGGTCAAGGCAGTTGTAGCTGACGTTGAGCTGGCCGTTCACGAACCAGTTGATTTTCGGAATGTTGAAATCGCAATCCATGACCTTGTCCCAGGGCTTGCTCCAGCTGAGAAGTTCCTTGGCGCGGTCGGCCCAGTAGCCTTCGGGATCCTGATCGGCGCGGCGATAGTGCTCCTCGTAGGTGGCCATGTCGGGGATATGGGCGCGCTTGGCTGCGGGTGGGGAGAAGAGGCGCTGTTCATGCTGCAGGCTCTGGATATTGTCAGGTGTCATGGTGATTCCTCCTTTACTGTTGAATAGGCGGTGTCCCTGTTGAGGACTTCATCTGGCAATAGGGTGTAGAAGAAATGAATTTTGTTTTCCCCCCTTTTCTGGTAAATGGCTGATATTGGCGGTTAACGGAAACGCCACCACCTTCATGTCGGTAAACGGAGCTTTTCGGACGATGAGCGTCAAACACCTGGATCTGTTGTTCAAGCCCAATTCCCTGGCTATCATCGGTGCGTCCCGCGATCCGAATTCAGTCAGCGCCATCCTGATGCGCAACCTCATGTCCGGCAAATTCCTCGGGCCAGTGCTGCCTGTTTCCGGAGCGCAGGAGGCCATTTTCGGCGTCCTGTCGTATGTAGACGTGGCTTCCCTGCCGCTGACGCCGGACATGGCCATCATCTGCTCTCCCGCGCACGAAATCCCGGATCGTCTCGTCGAACTGGCCGACAGCGGCACCCACGTAGCCGTGATCATGGACCCTGGTTATGCCTTGCTTGAAGCCAAAGAGCGAGCGCAAATGGATGAAAAGATCCGCACCGTGCTGCGAGAAAGGGATATCCGCGTACTCGGTCCGGGCAGCCTGGGCATGATCGTCCCGGCGAGCGGGGTCAACGCGAGCCTGTCCCGGGTGGGGGCCAAGGAGGGACGCATCGCCTTTGTGACCCAGTCCGACAGCCTCTTTGAATCGGTTCTGGACTGGGCCAAGACCAACAACGTCGGCTTTTCCCACTGCATCTCGCTTGGTCGCCAGCTGGACGTGGATTTCAGCTGCGTGCTCGACTACCTGGGGTCCGATCCAGCCACCAAGGCCATCCTTTTATATGTTGAAAACATCCAGGACGCACGCCGCTTCATGTCCGCGACCCGGGCCAGCGCTCGCAACAAGCCCATTCTGGTCATCCGTCCGCGCCGTCTGCCCTGCGATCTGCGCGACGCGGCCAGCGAACTCACGGAGATGGATCAGGACCAGATCTACGACGCCGCCTTCCGCCGGGCAGGCATGGTCCGCGTGGACGACATCGACTCCCTGTTCGAGGGCGCGCGCACCCTGGCCAACTACAAGCCGCTGCGCGGCAACGGCCTGGCCATCATGACCAACGGGCAGAGCATCGGACTGCTGGCCGCCGACACCTTGATCAACGGCGGGGGAGAGCTCGCCTCCATCACCGAGGAAACCCAGCTCAAGCTGGAGGAGATCCTGGGTCATGAGCGCTGCTCCGACAACCCCGTGACCCTGCCCTACAATGCCACGCCCGACACCTACGCCCGGGTTTTAAGCGTCCTGGTCCGTGCGCCGGATGTTGGGTGCGTGCTCATTCTGCATGTTCCCTTTCAGGGCACGTCAAGTCAGGAAATCGCCCAGGCCGTGACCCAGGTCGCCAAGACCAGCCGCTGCCTCGTGCTCGCCAACTGGCTGGGCGAGGAGACGGTGCGCGACACCAAGGACGTCTTCGAGGAGGCGGCCATTCCGGTTTTCGACCGTCCGGGCAAGGCCATCATGGCCTACCTGCACATGCTGCGCTACAAGCGCACGCAAAAAATCCTGATGCAGACCCCGGATTCCCTGCCGGCGGACTTTTTTCCGGATACCGAACACGCCCTGAAGATCATCAAGGATGCCCTCGCAGAAGACCGCAACCACCTCACCGAGGACGAATCGCGGCAGGTCCTGGCGGCCTACGGCGTGCCGGTGGTCGAGACCAAGATCTGCAAGTCGGCCATGCAGGCCGTGGAGGCGGCATCCGAGATCGGCTTTCCGGTGGCGCTCAAGATCCGCTCTCCCCAGATCACCCAGCCTTTCGACATTGGCGGCATCGCCCTGGACCTGACCACGCCTGATCTGGTTTTCGAAGCGGCCGCCAACATGTCCGCGCGCGTCCATGCCCAGGTTCCCAACGCCTACATCGAGGGCTTCACCGTCCAGAAGATGGGGCGCAGACCCGGCGCCCACGAACTTTTCATTTCCGTCTTCACGGACAAGATCTTCGGACCGTTGCTGCGCTTCGGTCACGGCGGCGTCTCCGCGCCGGTCATCAACGACCACTCCGTGACCCTGCCTCCGCTGAACATGGGCCTGGCCAAGGAACTCATCTCCCGCACCCGCATCTACAAGCTTTTGCAAGGCTCAACGCGTCAGGCCGCAGCGGACATCGACGACATCTGCCTGGCCCTCATCCAGATCAGTCAGATGGTCATCGACCTGCCCCAGATCGTGACCCTTGAAATGAACCCGATCTTTGCCGACGACCTGGGAGTGCTGGCGCTGGGCGCCCGGATTTGGATTCAGCCCACGCAGGTCTCGGGCCCCGAAAGACTGGCCATCCGTCCATACCCGCGCGAACTTGAAGAGTGCGTGCGTCTGAAAAACGGCGAGCAGGTCCTCCTGCGACCCATTCGCCCCGAGGACGCCCAGGCCCACCTCGATTTCATCCACAAGCTGCCTGAGGAAGACCTGCGGCTGCGCTTCTTCGGCCTGATCCAGAACTTTGTCCTGAGCGACATGCCCAAATTCACCCAGATCGACTACGACCGTGAGATGGCCTTCATCGCCACGCAGAACGTCGACGGGGTTCCAAGAACGCTCGGCGTGGTGCGCACATCCACCAAGCCCGACAATTCGTCGGCTGAATTCGCCATCATCATCAGCGCGGACATGAAGGGAACCGGACTTGGCTCGGTACTGTTCGAAAAGATGATCCGCTACTGCAAGGGGCGCGGCACCCGTTACCTCGAAGGTCAGACCATGCCCCGCAACAAGGGCATGATCGGCCTTGCCAAGCGGTTTGGGCTGAAAGTTTCCCACAACTACGAGGAAGAACTTGTCGAAATGCGCCTGCCCCTCTGGGAGTGGGAGCCGGACCATTGAAATCTCCCCATTTTTTCGGTTCCCCAAGACATCTGGATAATTCAACCGATTTCCGTTAAACGATTATTTCGCGAGACCGAGCCTGTCCCCGCATGAGCGAGGACAGGCTCGGAACGTGTTCAAGACTGGTCTTTTTCCTGGCGAGGGGAAAGATTGCAGGAGGATTCATGCAAAAAAAAGATACAGCCACTTTGACCATTGACGGCAAGTCCTACGAGCTGCCCATCGTGCGCGGCACAGAGGGCGAAGTCGCGGTGGACGTGAGCTGTCTGCGCAGCCAGGCCGGGGTCATCACCCTGGACCAAGGCTACGCCAATACAGGATCATGTTACAGCGCCATCAGCTTCGTGGACGGAGAGAAGGGAATTCTGCGTTATCGCGGCTACCCCATCGAGCAGTTGGCCCGGCAGAGTTCCTTTGTAGAAACGGTCATGCTCCTCGTTTTCGGCGAACTGCCGACCCGCGAAGAACGGGCCGCCTTTCGGACCATGCTCGGCGATACGGCCCTGCTGCATGAGGATCTCATGCACCACTTCGAAGGTTTTCCACCCAACGGGCATCCCATGGCCATCCTCTCGGCGGTCATCAATTCCCTGGGAGCCTACAACCCCGATCTGCTGGACATCCAGACCGAGACCGAATTCCGCAAGGCCGTGGCCAAGCTCGTCAGTAAAGTGCGTACCATCGCGGCTTTCAGTTATCGCAAGTCCGCAGGGCTGCCCATCATCTACCCGGACCCCAGCCGATCCTACTGCGAGAACTTTCTGCACATGATGTTCTCCGTGCCCTACAAGGAGCACGTGCCCACCCCGGAAGCGCAAAAGGCCCTGTCGCAGTTTCTGATGGTGCATGCCGATCACGAGCAGAATTGCTCCTGCTCCACGGTGCGCATGGTCGGATCGAGCGAAGCCAACCTCTTTGCCTCGGTTTCTGCCGGAATCTGCGCCCTGTGGGGCAGGTTGCACGGAGGGGCCAACTCCGCCGTGGTGCACACGCTCGAACACATCCGCGACGGGGATCTCACGGTCAAGGAGTGCATCGAGAAGGTCAAGCGCAAGGAATTCAGGCTCATGGGCTTTGGACACAGGGTCTACAAGAACTTCGACCCCCGGGCCAAGGTCCTGAAGGAATGCGCCACGAACCTGCTGGCCTCCCTGCACGTGAAGGACCCGTTCCTCGACATCGCCCAGGAACTTGAAGAGATCGCGCTGCATGACGATTATTTCGTTTCGCGCAAGCTCTATCCCAACGTGGACTTCTACTCCGGGCTGATTCTGCGCGCCCTGAACATCCCGGTGAACATGTTTCCGGTCATGTTCGCCATCGGCCGCCTGCCGGGCTGGATCGCGCACTGGCACGAACAGCATCTGGAAGAGAACACCCGCATCCATCGCCCCCGTCAGATCTACGTGGGGCCGAACATCCGGGACTACATACCGATGAAGGATCGCTGAACAAGAGGGCGGCCACGCAGGGCCGCCCCTACGGAAATGGTGTGGTCCATTGAATGATGCGTTGCCACACCGCCCACCACGGCACGATATGGTCCATTGAACGATGCGTTGCCACACAGCCCAATCTTAGGGGCAGGCCTTTTGTGCCTGCCCCTTTTTTTGGTTCCTGCGTCTGGCGTTTTTATGGCGTATTGAGAGGGCGGCCACGTAGGGCCGCCCCTACGATTTTTGGGTCATGAGGACCGAGAAGAGGACCACGCAGGCCGCGGCCATTTGCAACGGATTCATGGTTTCGCCCAGAAAGACGAATCCGCAACCCACCGCGACCACGGGAATGAGATTGATGTGCGCCGAGGCCGTGCTCGCGGGCATGCGGGTGATGGCCCAGTTGTAGAGGGAGAAAGCGCCCAGTGTCACGCCCGCGCCGAGAAAGACGAGGATCAGGACCAGCTGTATGTCGAAAGTGCCCGCCGGGACATCCATCAGATGGACGATTCCCGGCGAAAAGAAGAGGCAACCCGTGACGACCTGCATGACCGTCAGCGTCCAGGCGTCATAGCGCCTGCCCAGAATGCGGATGATGATCATGTTCGCGGCCGCGCAGACCATGGCCAGAAATTCCATGCTGTTGCCAAGAAGCGGGGAAGGGGCGGCCACGGTGGCCTCCCCGCCGAGGGTCAGGACCGCGACGCCCGCCACGGAAAGAAGCAGGCCACCGAGGACGCGAGTGCTCAGGGGCTCTTTGAGGATCACCCAGGCGGCCACGGCCACGAGCAGGGGGACGGAGGCGGAGATGATCCCGGCCTGGGCCGAACTGGTCAGGCCAAGGGCCGCGGATTCGAGCCAGAAGTAGAGGCAGGGCTGAAAAACGACGGCGGCCAGGAGCAGCTTCCAGTCGCCTTTGCGGTATGCGGACAGACTCACCGTCCGGTACAGCGGCAGGATGCACGCCAGAGCGATGATCATGCGCAGCCACATCACGCTCAGCGGATGCAGATCCTGCAGGGCGATGCGCATGGTGGAAAAGGATGCGCCCCAGAGCACCACGGCGCCCACCACGGCCAGACGGGGCAGCAGGGCGATGGGGTTTACGGCTGTCAAGGAAATGGATTCGGACTTCATTCGGGCTCCTGAATTGATGAAGATGAGCGGATCGAAATGCTTCAGGGCAGAAGCGCGTACTGCCCCGGCGTAGCTGAAGTATAGAGCTTGAACGTGTTGCTGAAATGGGATTGATCGGCAAAGCCAGTGACCTGGGCCACTTCGGACAGGACCATGCCCTGCCGGATCAGGGACTTGGCCCGTTCCACGCGCTGCTGGGTGCGGAAGACATGGGGAGGAATCCCGGTCTGACGCTTGAAGGTACGCAGCAGGTGATACTGGCTCACCCCGAGCACGGCCGCCATGTCCCGCAAGGTAAATTTATGCTCCAGATTCGAGCGCAGCATTTCCTTGGCATGCCGGACGAGCATGGGAAGAGCCGGGGACTTGCTTTTCACTCCGCAGTACGCACCCAGAATGTCCCCCAGGGTTCTGACCAGCGCCGATTCCCGCGCCAGTCCGTGACTCGCGGTCAGGTTCTGCGCCAGCCTGTAAAGGGACATGACAAGATCGGGCCGATCGCAAATCAAGGTCGTGAATTCGGGAGCCGCTTCGGGCCGACGGCTCATGTCTTCCGCCATGCTCCGAACCAAATCCGCACGCAGGTAGAACATGGTGTAGGATATGGTGTCGTCCGAAATCGGCACGCCGGAGTGGACCTGCCCGGGATTGATCAGACACGCCTGTCCCTGCCGCACGGTGGCTTCGGAATGCGATGGGCCGAGGCAGTAGCTTGCTCCCTGATGCATGAGTCCTATGGCGTAAAGATCGTCATGGAAATGGCGGGGGAAGACATGGCTGCTGCGCGCGACCTGGCTCATTTCAAGACCGGGCTGGACATGAAGAAAACTGATGGACGGGCAGGACATGGGCAAGCTGATAGACCAGAGAGGGGGATGCCGTCTTGGAAAAAATTGCGCCTTCTTCCGGATTTTCACGCTGAAATCATGCGTGTGCTCGTAAAACTGTCACCCCAGACAGAAAATTTCAAATGATCCAGGGGGAAGTGCCCCGGACGCAATTTCGACCTTCGGACTTGGCTCGGTACAAGGATGCATCGGCCAGACGCAAGAGTTCGGCCGGGCCCTGACCCTTGCCCGACGTGCTTGCCGCCACCCCCAGGCTGACCGTGACCCTGCCGAACTCCGACTGCTCGTGCGGCATGTTCAGTTCTTCCACTTCACGCCGCAGGCGTTCGGCGATTTCAAATGCCCCGTCCAGGCTGGTATCGGGCAGGATCATGCAGAATTCCTCGCCACCGTAGCGCGTCGCAAGATCCCCCTGACGGCGGGCGCCCGCCCGCAAGACCTCCGCCACCCGCTTGAGACAGTCGTCGCCCTGCTGGTGCCCGTAGTGATCGTTGTATTTCTTGAAGTGATCGATATCGAGCATGACAAGGGCCAGTGTCGATCCCGCGCGAACCGCCCGGGTCCATTCCTCGACCAGGGCCGCATCGAACTTGCGGCGGTTGGCGATGCCTGTCAGCCCGTCGGTCATCGACAGTTCGGCCAGCTTCTTGTTGGCCTCTTCGAGTTCCATGGTGCGCTGAAGAATCTTGACTTCGAGTTGTTCGTTCAGATGCACCAGGGCGTTCTGGGAAACCAGAAAGCGCGTCAGGTCGCGCGCCATGCCCCAGATATGCGTGATGGCGCCGGTGTCGTTCTTCACCGGCACGAGCAGTGTTTCAAACAATCGCCGACTGCCGTGCAGAACGGGGCGCTGTTCGAAGGTCACGGCTTCGCCCGAGGCCATGCACTCGTGATACCCGGAAATGAGCTCGTCGCCCTCGGGGCCATACCCAACGATGCCGCGCACCGTGTTTCCGGCGATCTGCCTGATGTCTAGGCGCACGGCGGCATCGTTGGCCACCAGCAATTCATAGTCGTCGCCGGCGGGCATGCAGATCCAGAACGGGTCGCTGGAATGTTTCCAGAGCTCTTCAAAGACATGCACCAGGGCCTTCGTGTCGAGGGGCGGTGCGGAGGACTGGGCCGATTCCGGAGAGTTCATCTGCGCTCGTTTTCAATGAAAAAATGTTGCCGTCCGGTCCCGGACGAAAGGCCGGGCCGTGCCCGGGGGCAAATAATACGGAAAAGAGCCTCGCCTTGAAAGAGGAATCTGAGCCGCTCTTGCCCTTGACCTGGACGTTTCAAATCAATACTTGAGCAACTGTTCAACTATTGATCGACAAAGGAGCCACCATGGGCGAACAAAAGGGAGGCAGCATGAAGGATGTCTGCGAAGTCCGCTGTATCCATGAAGAAAATGTAAACAGAGCGCTGCTGGGCAGAACCGACGATGGCGTGCTCGAAGAAGCCGCCGGGCTTCTGGGTGTCATTTCCGACCCGACGCGGCTCAAGATCATGGACGCCCTGCGCCTTGGGGAGTTGTGCGTGTGCGATCTGGCGGCGGTGCTGGGTATGTCCATTTCGGCCGTATCCCACCAGCTGCGCCTTTTACGCACGGCCAGACTGGTGCGCGGCAGGCGGGCGGGCAAGGTGATTTTTTATACGATCCATGACGAGCACATCGACAAACTCATGGACATGGCTCTTGATCACTGTCGGCAGAGGTGCGGGGAATGAACGAATTTTTGTGGGCATGCTGGGACATCCTGGTCGATTCGTCGCTCTGGATGCTGTTTGGTTTCTTCATGGCCGGGCTGCTGCGCGCCTTTGTGCCGTCCGATCTGGTGGCGCGGCATCTGGGCAGGAATCAGTCCGGAAACATTTTCAAGGCGGCGCTTTTCGGGGTACCCCTGCCCCTGTGCAGCTGCGGGGTCATCCCGGCGGCGGCGGGGCTCAGGCGACAGGGCGCCGGCAAGGGGGCCACGGCCTCTTTTCTCATTTCCACACCCGAGACCGGCGTGGACTCCATGGCCGTGAGCTGGGCGCTTCTTGATCCGCTCATGACCGTGCTGCGTCCCGCGTCGGCCTTTCTGACGGCCATGGTGACGGGCGTGCTTATCGACGCGGCAGATAAGGATCCAGTCAAGGAGCCAGGCAAGGAACCGGGCAAGGATGCCGCCCATGGTGCCGGCAAGGGCACGCTTCAGGATCTCCGGACGACACCGGACCTTACGCCCCTCGGCGCCGCGTCGGCCTGCGCTTGCTGTTCCTGCGGCGGCGATCCGGCCGCGCAATCGCGCTTCCGGCGCTTTCTGGACGGCCAGCGCTTCGCCTTTGACGATCTGCTGGCGGACATCGCGCCCTGGTTCACGCTTGGCATCCTGCTGGCAGGCGTCATCACCATCTACCTGCCCGACGACCTGGGCCGCATGTTGCCGGGCGGCGGGCTGACCGCCATGCTGGCCATGCTGGTCGTGGCCCTGCCCATGTATGTCTGCGCCACGGCCAGCACGCCCATCGCGGCGGCCCTGGCCCTCAAGGGCTTCTCGCCCGGGGCGTTGCTGGTCTTTCTGCTTGCCGGACCGGCCACCAACGCGGCCACCATGGTCATGGTCGGCAAGATGCTGGGCAAGAAATCCGCCATCATCTACGTGGGTTCCATCATCGCCGTCACCCTCGTCTGCGCTGTGGCGGCCGATACCCTCTATCTTTGGCTCGGCTATGAGGTGCACGCCTGGCTCGGTGACTTGGGATCCGAGGAGGGCGGCCTGCTCTCCATCGTGGCCGCCCTGGTCATGCTCGCGATCCTGGGGCGCGCGCTTGCGCGGACGGCGACGCAGAAATTCGGGCTGCGCGGATGAAAGATCTTATGGCCTGTCCACATCCATCTTCCGCCTGGACCCCTGAATAAGCTTTCCGCGCTTTCACAAAAAATCCCCCCGGCCGCCTGAAGCTGCCGGGGGGATTTTCATTCAAGTCGTTTTCAGGGCTATTTCTTCAGTCGGCCGATGCAGGCCAGCCCATCCTCTTCCAGCGCCACCAGGTCGTTATAGACCTCACGCTTGCGGACAACCACATGCTTGTCGCCCTCGACCATGATCTCTGCGGCGCGAGCCCTGGAATTGTACTGCGAGGACATGACGAATCCGTAGGCTCCGGCCGAGAAGGCGGCCAACAGATCGCCCTGGCCGACCTTGGGGAAGGTGCGGTTCTTGGCCAGAAAATCACCGGATTCGCAGATGGGGCCGACCACGTCGGCGGTCATTTCCTCGCCGTTTCCTTCACGCACCGAAGCGATGCGATGGTAGGAACCGTACAGGGAGGGACGAACCAGATCGTTCATGGCCGCGTCGACGATGACGAACGTCTTGTCCTCGTTGGTCTTGGTGTACTGCACTTCGGTCACCAGGATGCCGGTGTTTCCGGCGATGACACGGCCGGGCTCAAGGATGAGGGTCACGTCCAGATCCTTCAGCGACTCGACCAGGGCCTTGCCAAGTTCCTCGGGATGCGGAGGCGTTTCCTCGTTGTAGGTGATGCCAAGGCCGCCTCCCAGGTCCATGTACTTGATCTTGATGCCCATCTCCAGCAACTGGCCATGAAATTCCTTGAGCTTGTCCAGCGCTTCCATGAAGGGGGAAAGCTGGGTCAGCTGGGAGCCGATGTGGCAATCCATGCCGATGGGTTCGACATTGGGCAGGCTCTTGGCCAGGGCGTAAGCCTTCAGGGCGTCGGGACGGGACAGGCCGAACTTGTTTTCCTTGAGGCCGGTGGACACGTAGGGGTGGGTCTTGGGGTCCACGTCGGGGTTGATGCGCAGGCTGACACGCGCGACCTTGTCCAGTCCGGCGGCCACTTCGTTGATGCGCTCAAGCTCCTGCACGGACTCCACGTTGAACATGAGGATGTCGGCGAAGAGGGCTTCCTGGATCTCGACGACCTTCTTGCCCACACCCGAATAGACGATCTTTTTCGGGTCCACCCCGGCTCTGAGCGCCCGGAAAAGTTCGCCTCCGGAGACGATGTCCGTGCCCGCGCCTTCCTGGGCCAGAATCTTGAGGAAGCTCAGGTTGGAGTTGGCCTTGACCGAGTAGCAGGTCAGGTGGTCGATGCCCTCGAAGGCGGAATCGAAGGCCTTGTAGTGGCGCTTTAGCGTCGTCGCGGAATAGATGTAGAGCGGCGTGCCGTATTCATAGACCAGATCGGCCACGGCGATGTCCTCGGCGTGAAGTTGACCATTCTTGTATTGAAAATAGTGCATGTATGTTCTCCTTTGGGGATTAGGGGGCGGATGGGGTCAGGGTGATGATTTCGGACAGCGCCGGGGAGATGATCTGGTGCGTGTTGTCCGCCTTGAGACGGATGCGCAGGGTCTGTCCCGGAAGTGGTTCGCAGATGGTGAAGATGTAGCTGTTTTCCTGACGGTACACCCCGGAACTGTAGGGGTAGTACTTGCGCACGAAGGACGGAGTGAACGGACAGGTCGGGCAGCCGTCCTGCTCGATCTCGACCATGAAATATTCGAGGTTGACCAACCGACCGCCCAGCTTGGCATTGATCAGCACGCAGCCTTCTTCCATGCGGGCTTCCATGTGATTGATCTGGATCATCTCATCGCTGACGATGGGCTGGGGCCATTCCTTTTTGCCGCAGGCGGCGAGCACAAGAACAAGAAACAGGAAAAGAAGAATGCGTTTCATGACAATCCTGCCATTGCTTTCCACTGGTGGAGCAGGGTGAGTGCGTCCAGGGGGGAAAGCTCGTTGACGTTGAGTTTTTTCAAGGCCGTCAGAACCTCGTGTTCCTCGGGCTGTTTTTGTGGGACCGCCGCCTTGGCCATGCCGGGCAGGGAGACCTGTCGACTGATGAAGTCATTTCGTTTGGCCCCGCCGGGAGCGTGTCGCTCCAGCACCGCCAGAATTTCCTTGGCCCGGGTCACGACCGAGGCCGGGACGCCTGCCAGCCTGGCAACCTCGATGCCGTAGCTGCGGTCTGCGGGCCCTGGGACCATGCGGCGTAAAAAGACGATGTCGCCCTTCCATTCCTTGATGGCGATATTGTAATTGCGCACCCCGGGCAAGCGTTCCTCAAGGACGGTCAGCTCGTGGTAATGTGTCGCGAAAAGGGTGCGGATTCCGCCCTGACGCCGGGCCAGCTCCTCGGCCACGGCCCAGGCCAGGGACAGCCCGTCGAAGGTGCTCGTGCCTCGCCCGATCTCGTCCAGGATGACCAGGGAACGTTTGCCCGCCTGACGCAGGATGCGTGCTGTCTCCGTCATTTCGACCATGAAGGTCGATTGGCCCATGGCCAGATTGTCCGATGCGCCGACCCGGGAAAAAATACGGTCGCAAAGTCCAAGCCGGGCCTTGGAGGCGGGAACGAACCCGCCCATCTGGGCCAGGATGCAGATGAGCGCCACCTGCCGTAGCACCGTCGATTTACCGGCCATGTTCGGTCCGGTGATGAGCAGCACCCGGCCCGAATCGTCCAGGGTCAGGTCGTTGGGAATGTAGCCCGAGCGACCCTGCACCGCCTCGACCACGGGATGACGTCCGCCCTTGATGGCGATCTCAAGTCCGTCGTGCAGTTCGGGCCTGCTCCATTCCCATTTGCGCGCGGCATGGGCGAGACCCTGGGCGCAATCAAGTTCAGCCAGGATTTTGCCCATGTGCATGAAACGGGAGCGGTGCCCGGCCACTTCCTCGCGCAGAGCCAGGAAAAGCTGGTATTCTCGGGCCTTGCGCCGGTCCGAGGCGCTCAGGAGCTTCTCTTCCAGGAGTTTGAGCTCCTCGGTGATGTAGCGCTCGGCGTTGACCAGGGTCTGGCGGCGGATGAAATGGGCCGGCGGTTCGGCTACGACGGCCCGGCTCAGTTCGAAATAGTACCCGAAGACCTTGGTGTACCCGAGCTTGAGCTTGGGGATGTCGCAGGCCTTGCGTTCGCGTTCGAGCATGTCCGTGAGCGCCGTCTCGCCGTGGTCGGTCAGGTCCATGAGCTCGTCGAGAGTCGCATCAAAACCCGGCCGGAAGAGCCCACCTTCGGTGATGACCGGCGGCAGGGAATCGGCCAGCGCGCGGGCCAGCAGGTCGTGCACGTCGTCCAGGTCGTCCCAGTCGCGCAGCAGTGCGCCAAGCCGTGGCGGCGGGGACTCAAGTTCGAGCAGGGCCTGATGCAGGCGCGGCAGCACGCCAAGCGACGCCTTGAGCGCGGCGAAATCCTTTGGCGTCGAGCGATTGACTACAATGCGCGTGCACAGACGTTCCAGATCATAGACCTTGTCCAGCGCCCGGCGCAGATCCTCGCGGATCATATCGCCATCGTGCAGATAGGCGACCAGTTCCTGCACAGGCAGGATGCTCCCGAGATCCTTGAAGGGCTGGTGCATTCTGGTTTCCAGCAACCTGCCGCCCATGGGGGTCTGGGTCTGGTCCAGGACCTGCCACAGGGTGCCGCGCCCCTTGCTGCCGTCCATGGTCCTGAAAAGCTCCAGATTGCGCTCGGTGACCTCGTCCAGAAGCAGGGTGGCGGAGAGATCCAGCGGGGTGAAGGGCGCAAGATGGCTCAGGTCGCGCTTCTGGGTCAGTTCCAGATAGGTCAGCAGCGCGCCGCAACAGCGGATCAGGGCGGGTTTGTCGTCAAGATCGAGGGTCTGCAGGCTTGGGACGGCCTGCGCGCGCAGGATCTTGTCCCGGGCCCCGCGCTCGTCGAAATAGGATTTTTGCGGGTAGCGCGAAAGCTTGGCCTGCCACTGCTCAAGTCCCTTGGGCAGGGCCTGGGTTTCGGTCAGGAGTAGCTCGCGCGGGTTCATCTTGGTCAGCCATTGCCAGAGCACGGCCTCGCTTCTGGTCTGGATGCCGGACCAGACTCCGGTGGAAAAATCGACCCAGGCCAGGCCTCCGCCAAGGTCGGCATCCCAGTACAGGGCTCCCAGAAAATTGTGGCCCTTGGCGTCGAGGTTCATGTCCTCGACCACGGTACCGGGGGTCAGCACCCGGGTCACTTCGCGCTTGACCAGCCCCTTGGCCTGCTTGGGGTCCTCGACCTGATCGCACAGGGCCACCTTGTAGCCCTTGTCCAGCAGCTGACGCAGATATTCGTCGATGGCGTGATGGGGCATCCCGCACATGGGCACGGGGTTTTCCGCGCCGGGGTTGCGGCTGGTGAGCGTGATTTGCAGCTCCCGGGCCGCGATTTCGGCGTCCTCGAAGAAGAGTTCGAAAAAATCTCCCATGCGAAAAAACACGAGGGTGCCCGGATATTCTCCCTTGACCCGCAGGTACTGCTCCATCATGGGCGTGACCTTGACCGTGTTCATGACGCCTCGTCGCTAAGGAGCTGGCGGATGGTTATGGAGTGCCAGGACATGCATTTGGGGCAGCAGAAGAAGATCTGGCCGCGTTTGAGGCCGCAGCGGGCACAGACAAAGCGTTTCGCCTCGCGCGCGCGGCGCAGCAGAAATTCCAGCTGAAATTCGAATACCGGAGTCATCTGCTGCTCGGGCAGGGACATGGTCAGAAGCTCCAGGCGGGCGGGCCAGAAGGCGGGGCTCATGAGCAGGGTTTTCTCCTGCCAGGTCTTGGCCTCCTCGACGCGGCCGTGGGCGCGCAGCAGGCATCCGGCGTAATGCAGCGGGGCAAGCTCCGGCGGATGCCTGTCGATCACGGCCAGCAAGGCGTCCAGATGCGCCGCAGGCAGGATGGCCTTCACCGGCACGCCCGAATCCTCGTAATCGAGCAGGGGATCGAGCAGCACGAAGCCCAGATGCGTGCCGACCGACCCCAGGCCCTGGTCGAGCAGCGCGATGACATCGTCCCAGGACTCACGGCTGATCTGGAACATGATCCCTTCCAGCCAGGCCTCGGGAGAGGCGGGATAGATTTCCCGGGCTTCCGCCAGCAGGCTCTGGTCTGCGGCCTCGGTTCCGGTCGTGGCGGCCCGGACCAGGTAATGCGCGGCCTGCAGGTCGAGCCCCATTTTTCTGTATTGGCGGCTGGCGGCCAGGAAGTCCCCGCCCTTGGCATGCAGAAGGGCCAACTCCAGCTCAAGGGCCGGATTGTCGCCGCCGATATCGCGGCACTTGCGCAATGCTTCCTGGGCGCGGTCAAGGATGCCCGCCCGGGAGTAGTCGCGTCCGAGCTCGAAATAGATCCGGGACTGATCCTCGCGTCCGAGATCCGCGCGTTGCAGAAGGGAGCTGCGCATTTGTATGGCCCGGTCAAGCTCCCCGCGCATGCGGTAGAGGTTGCCCAGGGCCGAGCAGATCTCGATCGCTCCATGATGGTTGCGCATGGCCCGGGACAGGTCGTCGATGGCGGCCAGGGCGTCCAGGGCCGGATTGGGCGGCACGGGCGAAAAGAGGTCGGTGTGATCGTCGCGCAGTCCCAAAAGGGACCTTAGCCATTGCATTTGTTTGCCCCCAACATTTTTTTGCAGTCCAACTCAGTGTAATCTTTCAATCAATCAGCCCAGGTGCCGGGCGTACCACTCTCCAGCCTGGGCCAGTCCGTCGCGGACGCCGTAGGCAGGATCATAGCCGAGCAGCCGGCGACTCCTGGAAATATCCGCCAGGGAATGTCGCACATCCCCGGCCCGGAAATCCCGGTGCGAGGGCAGCGCTTCGGCGCAGGCCGGCTTGAACTTGGTGGCCTCGTCGCGGATGAGATAAAAAAGCTCGCCAAGGGTGGTGCGCTGGCCAAAGGCGACGTTGAACACGCTTCCAGCCACTTCAGGAGCCGTGGCGCATGCTGCCAGGATGTTGGCCTGCACGCAATTGTCGATGAAGCAGAAGTCACGGCTCGTTTCGCCGTCGCCGTTGATCCACACGGTCTCTTCGCGCAGCAGCCCCGCGAACCATTTGGGGATGACCGCCGCGTAGGCACCCTCGGGATCCTGACGTTTTCCGAAGACGTTGAAGTAGCGCAGTCCCACGCTGTCCATGCCGTAGGTCCTAAGAAATACCTCGGCATAGAGCTCATTGACGTACTTGGTCACGGCGTAGGGAGAAAGGGGCTTGCCGATGGTCTCCTCGACCTTGGGCAGTCCGGGATGATCGCCATAGGTGGAGCTTGAGGCCGCATAGACGAAGCGCGCGACCTTGCTGTCCTTGGCGGCGACCAGCATGTTCAGAAAACCGGTCACGTTGTTGGCGTTGGTCAGCAGGGGATCGACGATGGAGCGGGGCACCGAGCCGAGCGCGGCCTGATGCAGGACGTAGTCCACGCCCCGGCAGGCTTCCATGCAGGTGGGCAGGTCACGGATATCGCCCTCGATGAAGCGGAAGCGGGCCCACTGCTCGGGAGTCACGCTGCTTTGGACTTCGCCTAGATTGTGTTTGTGGCCGGTGGAAAAATTGTCCAGGCCCGTGACCTGCTGGTCGTGGCGCAACAGGGTTTCCAGCAGATTGGAACCGATGAATCCGGCAACTCCGGTGATGAGCCAGTGGCGTTTGGATTCAAGGGCGGTGAGTATTTTATTATGCATGAGTTATCCGGTATGAGGAAAAAAATTGCGTCCCGAAGGGATGATCCTTGGGACGCACGACAGCAGAATGGACGACGGATCGTTCCAGATGTGCTAGTTCTGGATGTTTTCGGTGGATTCCGTGGTGGTGTACTCATCCATGGTCTTGGGACGCAGGGATGTGACTTCACGTTCCAGGGCGTCCACTTCCTTCTTGTACTGGCGGCACTGTTTGGACAGGCGGATTTTTTCCAGGAAGAAATAGAACGTGCAGAGCAGGGACCCGATCACGAAAGCCATGAGGATGATCAGGTAGAAGGGCACTGCCTCGGTCTGGTAGTGCCAGCCGAAAACCTTGAGTTCCAGCGCCAGTTCCTGGATTAGAATCTCATGGTTCTGAACAAAGAAGAGCATCGAGAAAAAGAAAAGGGCTACCAGGCCCAGCACTTTGAGATATCGCATCCGTATCACCTCTACCGTTGAAGGTTGTTGAAAAAGGGCTTCAAGCGCTTGTATGTCGAGCGCAGATGCTCGGGCAGGACGCTTGTTTCCGACATGACGGCCATGAAGGAGTGGTCTCCGTTCCAGCGCGGCACAAGGTGCACATGAAGATGCTCCCTGATCCCGGCGCCGGCCGCCTCGCCGATGTTCACGCCGATGTTGATTCCGTGCGGATTGAAAGCCTGCTCTAAGATAAAAGAGCACTTTTGTACATAGTCCATGATCTCATGACTTTCCCTCGTGTCCAGATCGGTGATTTTACTGACGTGTCGGTACGGGGTGACCATGAGGTGCCCGTTTGAGTAGGGAAAGATGTTCATGATGACGAAGCAGTTCTCGGCGCGGTGCAGTACGAAGCGTTCCTCGTCGCCGTCCGTGGATTCGGGCAGGCAGAAGACGCAGCTGTCGGGCTTTGGGCCGAGTATGTAGTTGATGCGCCATGGCGCGTGCAGTGTTTTCATGTCTACAGGATCTGGCTCAGGAATTTTTTTGTGCGCGGATGCTCGGGGCTGGTGAAGAAATGCTCCGGAGTTCCGGTTTCGACGATCTGGCCGTGATCCATGAAGATGACCCGGTCCGCCACTTCGCGGGCAAAACCCATCTCGTGGGTCACGACGACCATGGTCATGCCCTCTTTGGCCAGGGTGACCATGACGTCCAGGACCTCGCCGATCATCTCGGGGTCCAGGGCGGAGGTCGGCTCGTCGAAGAGCATGATCTTGGGGTTCATGGCCAGCGCCCGGGCAATGGCCACGCGCTGCTGCTGTCCGCCGGAGAGCATGGCCGGAAAAACCTCGGCCTTCTCTCGGATGCCGACCTTGTCGAGCAGGGCGAGTGCCCGCTTCTTGGCCTCAAGCTCCGGCACTTTCTTCAGCTTCATGGGCGCCATGGTCAGGTTGCCAAGCACCGTCTTGTGCGGAAACAGGTTGAAGCTCTGAAAAACCATGCCCAGCTCCTGACGGATCAGGTTGATATCGTTATCCTTGGCGTTGATATCCTTTCCGTCGACCACGATGCTTCCGCTGTCAATGGTTTCGAGGCGGTTGATGGAGCGCAGCAGGGTGGACTTTCCCGATCCGCTGGGACCGATGATGACCACCTTTTCCCCGGAATTGATGGACAGGCTGACGTCGTTTAATGCCTGCAACTGGCCAAAGAACTTGTAGACGTTCTTGATTTCGATGATGGGCCTAGTCCCGTTCATAATAATTCAACCTCTGCTCCATTTTACTGACAGCCTTGGACAAGAAGAGCGTGATGACCAGGTAAACCAGGGCCACCATGGTGTAAGCCTCGAAGTACAGAAAGGATTCGCTGGCGAATTCCCGGCCTCGGCGCAGCAGGTCCGAGACGGCCAGAATGGATACCAGGGAGCTGTCTTTCAAAAGAGCGATGAACTCGTTGCCCACCGGCGGCAGGATGGTCCGCCAGGCCTGAGGCAGTACTACGTACATCATGGTCTGGAGACGATTGAAACCCAGGGATCTGGCAGCTTCGGCCTGTCCCTTGTCGATGGAGTCGATGCCTGCCCGGAATACCTCGCCCATGTAGGCGCCGTAACAGATGCCCATGGCGAGCACAGCTGCGGCCATGGGCGGAAGATCCTTGAAGAGCTCAAGCCGTCCGAGGGCGAAATAGATGTAGAACAGCTGCACCAGGAGCGGGATTCCGCGGATGACTTCCACGTAGGTCGAGGCGATCAGATTCAGGACCTTGTTGCGGGACAGCCGACCAAGACCTGTAATGAGCCCAAGCACAAGGGAAAGCATGATGGACAGGAACGTGACCTGGAAGGTGACCAGGACGCCGTCGGGAAGAAATTGCAGAATCCGCCAGTATGGCTCGGGCTGTGTTACGCACAGATAGATAATGATGCCGATGGCGCCGAAAAAGGTAAGCCACCATGCGTTGAAGAGGCCCGAGTCCTTTTTCAGGGGGATGGCCGCGCCGTCGCCGATGTCGATCTTGACAGCTTTTTTGGAAAATTGTGGGTTCATGACTGGCCTTGTCGTAATCGCTGAAAAAAAGGAAAACCGGGGCGTTTGCCCCGGTCATGACACTATTTGGCTCCGAACCACTTTGCGTAGATCTTGTCGTACTCGCCGTTGGCCTTGATGGCGGCCAGGGAGGAGTTGATCAGGTCGACGATTTCCTGGTTGCCCTTGTTCACGGCAAAACCCAGGTATTCCGGGGATTCGGGGGCGATGAGGAAGGCCAGGGTCAGCTTCTGGGCATACTGCTCATGCTGCAGGGCGTAGTTGGAGGCGACGGCGTCGTCGGCGATGACGGCATCGATACGGCCATTGTAGAGATCTTCCACGGCCAGGCCGATTTCGTCATAGGACTTGGCGGTGGCGCCTTCGATCTTCTTGCACAGAAAGTAGCCGGTGGTGCCCATCTGGGAGGCAACGGTCTTGCCGGCCAGGTCGGCAACGGAGGCGATGCCGGAACCCTTGGGCACGATGACGCCCTGCTTCACTTCAAAATAGGGATCGGAAAAATCCATGTTCTGCTTGCGCTCGTCGGTGATGGAGACCGAGGAGGCGATGGCGTCGTACTTGCCGGAAGCAAGTCCCGCGAAGATGCCGTCCCATGCGGTGTTCTTGAGAATCGCGTTGAATCCGCCGGCCTTGCCCATGGCGACGACGACCTCGGGACCAAAGCCGACGATGTTCTTGTCGGCGTCAATCATTTCCATCGGCGGATAGGTGGCATCAACCGCAAAGACTACATCCTTGGCCAAGGCGTTTCCGGCCATGAGAAAAAGAGCCAGCAAAACAAGTGCAATCCGTGTACGCATACGTCCTCCAGAGCTGGTAAAATGATGATTTCCCGAAAAATTGTCCGACAGACCAAAATGACATAAAATAGTTAAAGAATTGCCCCGCTTTGGTCAAGAAACGGCTTTGGGCCCCTGCCCCAGGAGTGATGCGGCCATGCGCCTGGCGTACTTCAACTGATCTTCACGGGTGCGCACTTCCCCGTTCAGGACGGCCCGCTTCACCGCACGCAGAATGTTTGCGAACCTGGGACCCGGCTCCAGACCCATTTCCTTAATATCTGATCCGGTGACCAGAATGCCCACGTCCTGCAAGTGAGACAGGTAGTGGGAGACGGCTTTTTTAAGCTCCAGCTTGCGCTGCTTGGCCATGGTGTACAGGAGGCCCTCCAGGGACAAGGGGGAGAGAATGTCGTACAGGTCGGCTGCGGACCCACCGTTCTTTCCCCACTGCGCCAGCTGCATGGCCACATAGCGCAACTGGCGACGGGTGGACTCCACCAGCTCGATGCGCTTGGGCGCAAACCGGAGGCGCGAGGTCAGGGCCTGGACCTGATGCGTGTCGAAGCCCGACACCAGCCCGAGGAAATAGACGATCCAGATGTCCGGGGCCTCCTCGCGGAACAGCAGCTTGTACCAGGTGATGACCCGCTCGATCTCTTCCAGCAGGGCTTCCTTGGTCTGCGGGAAATGGAGCAGGGGGTGGATCTCCTGCAGAAGGCCCAGATCACGCATGCGGATGAAAGCGTCCAGAGGGGCGCTGTCTTCGGCCAAAAGGCGCAGTTCGTGCCGGATGCGCGCCCCGGAGAGCTTCTGGAAGATGTTCAGGCGCACGGCGTTTTTGATGAGCCGTTCGGTCTGTCCGCCGATCTTGAATTGGAATCGCTGCTCGAATCGGATGGCGCGGATGATGCGCGTCGGGTCTTCCACGAAGGACAGAGAATGCAGGACGCGGATGACCCCGTCCTTGATGTCCTGCTGCCCTCCGAAAAAATCCACCAGACGCCCGAAGTGGGGCGGACAGAGGTGGATGGCCAGGGTGTTGATGGAAAAATCGCGGCGGTACAGGTCCATCTTCAGCGAGGAGAGTTCGACGATGGGCAGGGCGGCCGGGTATTCGTAGTATTCGAGGCGGGCCGTGGCCACGTCGATCTTCTGGCCGCCGGGCAGGATGAGCACTGCGGTGCGGAATTTCAGATGCGGCCGTACCCGCGCCCCGAGCTTTCGCCCGAGATTCTGGGCAAAGGCGATGCCGTCGCCTTCGACCACAAGATCGATGTCGTCGTTGGGAATGCCCAGCAGCATGTCGCGCACGAATCCGCCCACGGCGTAGACCTCGACGCCTCGCTCCTGACCGGTCTGCCCGGCAAGCTGAAGCAGGGAGACGATGTCCTTGGGCAGGCGCTCCAGCAATATCTGGCGGATGTTCTTCTCCTGGCGCTTGTCCGAAAGCAGTGACTCGGGGATGCGGGCCGGTTCCTGGACCATGAGATTGATCAGGTCCGTGCGCGTGATGACTCCGACCAGTTCCTGTTCACGCAGCACCGGGACCAGACGCTGGCGATGCCCCAGGATGATCTCCATGACCTGATAGAGGTCCTGATCCTCGGTCACGAAACGAAAATCCTCGAGCATGTACTCCGTGACCTGCTCCTCTCCTAGGCCGTGCCCGACGGCCTTTTCGGCCACGCTGTTCTCGATGATGCCGCAGACCTGATCGCCGTATTCGACCACGGGCAGGGCTTTTAGCCCGTAACGGATCATGACCTCCGCCGCCTGGGCCACGCTCTGGGCGGCCTTTATGCGGACCACGGGCGAAGACATGAAATCCCGGACCACCATCTGGGGATTGATGAGCGAGTAGAGTAGGGCAAAAAGCTCATCCTTTACCTGAGAAATAGTGCGATCCTTGATGGAGGCCGACGCCGCGTAGGCGTGGCCGCCGCCGCCAAAAGACGAACAGACCACGCCTACATCCACTTCCTGAACCTTGCTGCGGGCCACGAGCTGGATGCGGTCGCCCATGTGGCCGATGGCAAAGAGCACGCGGATGTTTTCCATGTCCATGAGCTTGTGGGTGAGCAGGGCGAAATCCCCGACGTACGTGTCGAGCACTACCTCGGCGATGACGATGTCGACGCCGTTTATGGTGTGGGTGGTGGCGGAATCGATGAGTTCGGACAGGATGGCGACCTGCTCCGTGGACAGTTCACGGCTCATGATGTCGCGGATGACGTCAAGGTCCATGCCCATGGTCCGAAGCCACCCCGCGGCCTCGAAATCGTGCTCGGTGGTCGATTTGAAAGTGAACCCGCCCGTGTCCTCGAAGATGCCGAGGCCCATGATCGTCGCTTCGTCGGGGCTGACCGTCAGGGCTTTTTCCTTGAGCTTGGCGACGATGATGGACGTGGTCGCCCCCCAGGCCTCAAAGATGTCGAGACTCGCATCGAGCGTGTCATCGGTGGCCGGATGGTGATCGTAGAGATGGATTTGAAGGTCCGGCAAGGCGAACAGGGGCTCCACATGCGCGAGCCGTGAGCGCTGCCTGGTGTCCACGATCACCAGAAGCTGCACCTGCTGCAGATCAAGATCTTTCAGGCTCTTGAAATTGAAGAGATACATGGCGCTCTGGATGAAATAATCCTTGAGCGAACTCTCCTGGGTGCCGGGAAAGACCAGGGCCGCGCCTGGATAGAGCTTGCTGACCGCGATCATGGCGGCCAGGGCGTCGAAATCCGCGTTGGCGTGGCAGGTGATGACCGTTTTGAAAGAGGTGTCGGGGGTCATTTCAGGACCGGGGGTGAAATTTGCGATGCAGGGCGGCCATGCGGGCGGACTGCACGTGGGTGTAGATTTCCGTGGCCATGATGTCGCTGTGGCCGAGCAGGATCTGCAGGGTGCGCAGATCGGCACCGCCTTCGAGCAGATGCGTGGCAAACGAATGGCGAAGGGTGTGCGGCGAGACCGGACGATTTATCCCGGCCTCCAGCGCGTAGCGGCTCAAGAGCTTCCACACGCCCTGACGCGAAAGTCCAAGGCCCGAGCGATTGAGAAAAATCGTGTCGGTTTTGGGGCCGAAAAGAGGGCGCCAGTGCTGTAGATACGAGAGCAGCAGGCTGACCGCGGACTCGTGCAGGGGCACATAGCGTTCCTTGCTGCCCTTGCCGAGAACGCGCAGCAGTCCGGCCTGGGGATCGAAGTCGGGGATCGCAAGAGAGACCAGCTCAGACACGCGCAGCCCGCAGGCATAGAGCAGTTCGAGCATGGTCCGGTCCCGAAAACCCAGACGGACGTTCATGACAGGACGGTCCAAAAGGGCGGTGATCTCTTCCCGGGACAGGACTTCGGGCAATTTGCGGACCAGCTTGGGGCTGTCCAGCAGGGCGGCGGGACTGGAATCAAGCAGGCGCTCCTGCACCATAAAATCGAAAAAGCCGCGCAAACTGGAGAGGTTGCGGGCCATCGACGTGTTCTTGAGCCCTTTTCGCCGCAGATGAACCATATAAAGGAAGAGGGTGTGTTCATCGATCTTGTCGAGGCTGCCGCCAAGATCGGTGAGAAATTCCCGAAAGAAAAGCAGATCCGAACCATACGCTTCGACGGTCTTTTCGGCCAGGCCGCGAATGACGGTAAGGTGCTGGAGGTAGGCGTCGATTTCTTCGTGCATTCCCGGCAAGGTACATCTGGCCCCTTGCCTGCACAAGCTGAAAAAGGTAGCTTTTTCAACCAATGCCCACACCAAGCGCCTCTCACGCATATCTCGGCCTGGGGTCCAACATGGGGGACCCGGTGGCCAATGTCCATCTGGCCGTCAAGGCCCTGCAAAACGCCCCCGGTCTTGCGGTCGACGCCGTGTCCCCGATTTTTCGGACGGAACCGCAGGGAATGCGTGACCAGGACTGGTTCGCCAACTGCGTGGCGCGCATTGCCGTTCGCGTCCCGTATTCCCCCGAAGAGCTGCTCGATGTCCTGGCCGACATTGAAACGCGCATGGGACGGGTTCGCACGACTCACTGGGGCCCACGGATCATCGATATCGATCTTCTTCTCTACGGTGACGTGGAGTGGGATTCGCCGCGCCTGCAGATTCCTCATCCACGAATGCTTGAAAGGGCGTTCGTACTCGTTCCGCTCATGCACCTGGCTCCGGAAATCAGCATCCGGGGCCTTTGTCCATCACAGTGGCTGTCCCGGCTTCCGTATCGCCTTGAGGGCGACCGGATTCTGCAGGCCACCAACGCCATTCCCCGAGGTGAATAATGCTTAAATTCGTCATTCTGGCTGTCGTCTGCTTTATCCTTTACAAACTCGTGACCAATGACAAGAAGAAGAAGGTCGAGGTCAAAAACAAGCAGGAAGAGAAGCTGGCCAAGGAAGGCGTGCTGGTCAAGGATCCTGTCTGCGGAACCTACGTTTCCAAGGATTCGGACATCCGCATCAAGGAAGGCGAAGAGGTGCGCTGTTTCTGCAGTTATGAATGCCGAGACAAATATCTGAAGATGATCGACTAACTGGCTGTTGAAAAATTCCAAATTCCAAGGCCGTTGAAAAAGGCGATCCGCAGCGTCAGCGATAAAATCCAGACCGCTTGTGTATGCGCAATGCTAAGCGCTTCCTGGCTTTTTCGCGTCCTTGCATCTCACCATTCTTGAACGGCCTGCCAAGGGGAGGTAAGCATGCAATTCTTCATTGATACCGCGAACCTGACCGAGATCAAGACCGCCATGGAAATGGGGCTCGTGGACGGTGTGACCACCAATCCATCGCTCATGAGCAAGGAAGCCGACGACTGGCGCGACATCGCCGGGCAGATCTGCAAGCTGGTACCGGGGCCTGTCAGCCTTGAGGTTATCGCGCTCGATGCCGAGGGCATGGTCCGTGAAGCCAAGGAGCTGATGCAGTTCGGACCCAATGTCGTGGTCAAGGTGCCCATGACGGCCGAAGGCCTCAAAGCCGTGCGCATCCTCAAGTCCAAGGACATCGAGACCAACGTCACCCTGGTTTTTTCCGCCGCCCAGGCCTTGCTGGCGGCCAAGGCGGGGGCGGCCTACGTAAGTCCGTTCCTGGGACGCCTCGACGACGTCGGACAGGATGGCATGGAGCTGGTGCACCAGATTTTGGGCATCTATTCCAATTACGGCTTTTCAACCCGCATCATCGCGGCCAGCATACGCAGCCCCTTGCATGTCCTGGACGCGGCCATGGCGGGAGCCCACATCGCCACGGTTCCGTTCAAGATCTTAAAGCAGCTCATCGACCATCCCTTGACGGACAAGGGCATTGCCGCGTTTCTCAAGGATTGGGAGAAGAAAGCCGGGAAATGAGCTCGGGAGTGTCCTTGCGGACTTTGTGTGGACGAGATGGACTGGAATGAATGTAGACTGGAGCGGACTTGATGGACCGGCACAAACCGGTGCGGACTGATAGACCCGGGATTTTCCCGACACGTTAAAATTACCTTGATCGACCGGATTGGCGCAGAAGCGTCGATCCGGTTTTTTTTGTCTGTTCCTCCGAGGCGGTCATTTTGCTCATTCCGGTCCATCAAGTCCATTCAAGGGCTCTCAAAGCCCTTCGTGTGCCCATCTTTTTTTGTCTCATAATGAAAATTATGTTAACTTTAAGAAAACCAAGGTTGAGCAATGTCAGGCCATTGCCTATGTCGCTTCTCTTTTGTTATGAACTTGAACCGTGACTTGATGAATCCCCAACACGAGGTCTTCCCATGAAATGCGCCCCGACCCTTTTGATCGTCTTGATGGTGTTATTTGTCGCTATGCCTGTGCGGGCCGAGACCCAGGACAATTCAACCCCCGGCATCGCAAAGCCCATGCAGGAGCAACAGCCCAAGACCATTCCGGCGGCCGACAGCCTTCAGCAAGACTCGTCGGGCAAATTTCCCCTCGACATCCAAAGCCGGGGTTCCGATCAAAGCGGCACCCTGCTTTCGTACAAGCTCAAGGAAGAGGTCATCGCCAGCAAGCTTTTTGAACTCAAAGTCGCGGACAAAAAGAAATTTGTCCTCAATGTGCTTACCCAGGCCGAATTTCCGGATCGCCCGGGCATAGCCTCTCAGTATTCAATTGTTTTGGTATATCAAGAAGATGCGGGAACGCTGGCCTATTATCTCAACCATTATCAGGGCCAGGTTCACACCGAGGGAGTCGCGGCGGAAATGCAGAAAATTCTGGAATGGACGTACTCCAATCTCAAGCGGTATCATTACCTGCTTGAGGAATGACGCTCAGCTTTCGCACGAAAAAAGGTTCCCGGACTTGGCCATGGCGTGCCGACTGGCGCAGAAAGACAATGGTCGTCCGGGACAACTCGTATCCTTCCGGAACCATGACGACTTCCGCGTCGTCCCGGGTGCCGATCACGGCCCTGGACAGCACCATCCCAGGCTCCAGCCTGTCCAGGCCAATTTCGACTTCGTCCTGATCAAACGCCATCAGCACCGTTTCCAGTGCCTTGACCTGGGCCTTGGAATAGACGGTACCGCGACGCATGCGGTCCACAATCCCGGCAGTCTCAAGCCGCGCATATTCGCCCAGTCGATATTCCATGACCATGGACAGAAGCGCGCCTTCCATGGACAAGGCCGGTCGCTCCAACGGTTCCGCAGTCTCGGGCAGCAAGCTCAGATGCAAGGCGTTGGCATAATCCCGGAGAACATCCGCGACTTCCCGCAATTGCGGCAAATGCCTGACCCATTCCACCGCGCGTTCAGGATGGCCCGCGAGCGCCAGCAACTCTTCGTCGCTGAGTGATCCGCCCTGGACAATTTTCTCCAGCAAGGCCGGCGGCAGGACGATAAGCCCGATGATCGAAAGCAGGAGCGCAGTCTCGGTGACCGTGGGTCTCGGATTTCCCGTCTTCTGCCCAAGGTCGCGCAGCAAGGGCAGCATGGGACTGATGACCCCGCGCACGTCGCCGCGCAGCCAGCAGACAAGCTCATGCACGGCCTTGGCGAAAATGGCATGGACCTCCTGCATGTTCTCGATCGAAGCAGATACGCTCTTGTAACGGTTGACGCCTTCCTGGACGACGCCGATCAGCGCCTCATCCTCGCAGGATGCGGACAGCACGTGATGGACCTTTCCCTCGTTGATCGCCCGCACCAGATTCGCGACGTCCATGGGAGTGCGGCTCATGAGTACGCGGGCACTCTCCGGACTCAATCTTCCGACCTCGGCCAGAAAATCGACACCGTCCATCTCAGGCATGGAAAATTCGGCCATGACCAGCGCATACGGCCCCTCTTCCCTGATCCGCTGCAAGGCGCAGCGCGGGCCAAGGGCGATGTGGGTCTCGAAATTCCTGCGCAGCTTGCGCTGCATGACAGACAGGGCCTTGCCGTCCGAATCCACGATCAGAATGGAACTCATGGGTTCACCTCTTTGTTCGTCCGTCTGTCCGAAACCACCGGACACGCAGGCGGGCGGGCGTTGCTGCCCTTGACCCGGTTCACTCCGGAACTGACCATCTCCCGGACCTGATGCATGAAGACGCCGTACGCATATCCGCCCTGTTCCATTTCCTTGAGCCTCTTTTCCCATTCACCGGTCAGTTCGGGCGAAGCCACTTGCGGAATCATGGAGCAGACCACGTCCACCGCCCAGCAGCCAAGATCCGTGGCCACGAGACGCTTGCCGTCCTTGCCGATATACTTCCTGGCGAGCAGGGTCTCGATGATCTGGGCGCGGGTGGCCGGAGTGCCGAGGCCGCGCTCTTTCATGGCGTCCCGGAGCTCCTCGTCGTCGATCAGCTTGCCCGCCGTTTCCATGGCGGCAAGAAGCGTGGCGTCGGTGAAATGCGCCGGAGGCTTGGTCTTGTGCGCGACCAGCTCCAGGCTCTGGGCCGTGACGGCCGCCCCTTTGCGCAGGTTCGGCAGGGGGTTGTCCTCGGAGGCGCGCCAGGGTTCGGCCTCAAGCCAGCCCTTGTCCTGGAAAATCTTGCCCGTAGCCCGATAGCGATGCCCTTCCACCCCGATCCACAGGGTCGAGCTGGCAAAGGTGGCATCATCCATGAAGGCCGCAGCGAAACGCCGACAGATCATCTCGTAGATGGCCCACTCCTCCTTGCCCAGCGTAGCCGGGTTGGCGCGCACGGTCGTGGGGATGATGGCATGGTGATCCGAGACCTTCTTGTCGTTGACGCATTCGAATTTCTTCTTTCCGCCCTTGATGTTGGCGGCGGCCGCCTGGGAAATTTCGGGAAAGTGCGCATACACCGCGCGCATGTTGTCCAGGCATTCGGCGAAAAGCTCCCGGGTCAGATACCGTGAGTCCGTACGCGGATAGGTGATCAGCTTTCTCTTCTCGTAAAGATCCTGGGCGATGGAGAGCGTCTGCTGGGCCGAAAAACCAAGGCGCGAGTTGGCTTCTTTTTGCAGATTGGTCAGGTCGAAAAGGAGCGGCGGCTTTTGCCTGCCCTTCTTCTTTTCCAGTTCAAGGACCTCTCCATCCCTTCCGGCGCAGGCCTGGACCACAGTCTGCCCTTCCTCCACCTGCCAGATCTTGGAATCCTTGAAATCCGGAGCCGCGAACCAGGTCGCCTTGAACGTCTCGGCCTGATGCGCGAATTCACCTTCCACGGTCCAGTAGTCCCGGGGCACGAAATTCTCGATCTCGCGCCTGCGTTCGACCAGCAGTTTGAGAACCGGCGTCTGAACCCGTCCGACGGTGATGAGGCTGCCCGCGCGCAGGGTGAAGAGTCGGGAGAAATTCATGCCCACCAGCCAGTCGGCCTCGGCCCGGGCAAAGGCGGCGTGTCCCAGATTTCTTTTTTCCTCTCCGCTGACCATGCTCGCGAAGGCCTTTTGCAGGCCTTTTTCGGTCATGTCGTTGGCCCAAAGGCGCTTTATCGGCTTGGTGCTCCCGGCCAGCAGGTAGATGCGGCGGAAGATGAGTTCCCCCTCCCGCCCCGCGTCCGTGGCGTTAATGACAGCTTCGATGTCGTCATCAAGCAGAAACTTGCGGATGATCTCGTACTGCCTGGCCGTGGTCGGAAGAATCCCCAGCGTAAAGCGGGAAGGCAGCATGGGAAGCTGGCGCATGGACCAGCGTCCGGACCAGGCCTGGTTCTGTTCGGCGGGTTCGGCGATATTGACCAGATGTCCCACGGCCCAGGTGACCACATGCCCAGGCCCCTGCAAACACCCCTCCCCGCGTCCCTTGACGCCAAGGACACCGGCCAGTTCGCGGGCCACGGAGGGCTTTTCGGCTATGATCAAAGTTCTGGGCACATCAACCTCTTGGCCCGCAAAAGGGGTGAAACCCCGTGCGGCGATCCGGCAACAGGCCGGTTTTCATGAAGCAAAAATCCCTGCGCACGCGAATACGCAGGGATTTCAAATGCAATGCGGCACATCTCAGGCGAACAGTTCCGGACGTCCGGTGATCTTGCGCACCAGGTCACGGTAGTCCTGCGAACCGTGGGAACCCGGGGCGTATTCGAAAATTGTCTTGCCGTACGCCGGTGATTCCGAAAGTCGGACATTGTAACGGATGGGCGTACAGACATATTCCCCGTAAAGGTCCTTGAGCTTTTCCAGGATGGCGTCGGGGTTCTTGATGCGCTTGTCCAGAAATGTCGGCAGGATGTAGTTCAGGGTCACTTCGGTGCGGTATTTCTGAATGGACGAAAGGCTTTTCAAAAATTCAACCAATCCTTGAAGTGTCATGACTTCAAGGGACACCGGGGTAATGAGCTCATAGACATAGAAAAGGACATTGACCGTCAGCGGATCCCAGCCCGGCGAAGTGTCCACTATGACGAAATCATAATCCTTTTCAATGGGTTCCAGAGCTTCGACCAGGGTCAGTTCGCCGCCGAAATCCTTGCGATCGATCATGCGCTTTACGCCCGCCAGCGCTCTTCCACCGGCCAGCAGCCACAAATTTTCCCGGGCCTGGACAATGGTCTCGGCGGCAGGCAACTCGCCTGTGACCAGTTCCGTCAGTCCGACCTTGGGCTTTTGCCCCAGCAGATAGGAGGCCTGTCCCTGGGTGTCCGTATCGACCAAAAGCACCTTGTACCCGGCCAGGGCCAGGCCGGCGGCCAAATTGACGGAGGTGGTGGTTTTGCCCACCCCGCCCTTGCTCAGGGTCACGCCGATCCTGCGCGGTCCGGATTTTGGCGCTTCCTCTTCAGGGGCCGGTTCAAAAAGCCCGAATCGATGACCGCATGCCCTGCACTGCGCCACGGTGGCACCTGCAGGGATCTTTGATTCATCGATGTTGTGCTCTTTCTTGCACTGCGGACAGATCACCTTCATTGACAGCCTCCTGCCGTTACTTCATTTTTTTTCGAGGATTCTCTGGATGATGGGACTATCAATGCCCTTTTCCTCGATTTCCCTGAGCAGAGTATTGACCGCATAATTGACCAGATTGGATTTGGACGCCCTGCCTTTGGCTCCTTCGGGCAGCAGCCGCTTCAGGATCACCTTGGCCTGAGTCAAGCCGTCGAACACGTCTTCGCGCAGATAATGAGTCGTCTTTTTTCTGCTCGACCCGGCCTTGGACTTGAGCGGCAGGACTTTTTTTCCGGTCGCGGGGCGCGGAGCCGTCGGCGCCAGGCAGGCGTGAATCAGAGAATCGAGTTCTTCAAGGCCGGGCACGGCCGCAAGGTTCCTGTCTTCCCGAAAAAGTTCGCCGAGAATGTCGTGTTGCTCGCTTGTACTCATCTGCTTTCCCGCTTCAGGAAGGTTTGGTGACGCTTGAAAGGACGGAACTCTTGATTTCGCTAACCACCCGCGTCATCCAGTCTATATAACCGGAATCATGGGTATGCACTATCTCCATGCCGCAAATGAGAGTCTCTCCTTCGTATGGGGAGATATGCACGATCCGAACATCGACGTGAAACGAACGGTCGGGAAAGACGATCTGCACGTCATTGAGGACGCTGCCGACCACGAAAGCGTCGGGACTCGTCACGGAGAGTCCGATTCCGTACATGGACAGGTCCTTGACGGAGTGCTTCAGTCCGTCATGGTTCATGGTCACCAGCCCGTGAGGCACCGGCACGCGAAAAGATTTGCGCACGACCTTCTTGCCGTCGTTGTCGCAGGCAATGAGCAGACTGGAATCTTCCGCTGTCCGCTCAACTTTCGCGCCCTGTTCGCCTTGTCCTACCTTGCTGTTCATGCAACACCTCCAAAGACCGTGGCTGGAAATTTATCCATGACCCGCTGCCGGACCGGAATGTTCCGGGAGGCAACGATAGGCAATGCTGTATTATTGCCCTTGATTTTATTGAAAATCAATCCCTCGACGCAAACGCAAAAAAACATGAGAAGCCCAATTCGACGGTGAAGAATCCGCAGAAATCCCGGAGGAACATGTACAGACTCAAAATCATAACTGTCGGTAAAATAAAGAAAAAATACTACCTTGAGGCGATAGCCCACTACGCGAAAATGCTTACGCCTGTCGTGCGCATCGATGTCCAGAATGTCAAGGATTGCCCGCAAGCCGAAGGGGCGGAAAGAAAGCGCCTTGAATCCTTGCGCATTCTGGAAAAAATTGGCCCCAAGGACACCCTCGTGGCCCTGCACGAGACGGGCAGGCTGTTCACCTCGGTGGATTTCGCCTCGTTTTTGCGCCCGCTGCTTGAAAATCCCGTCGGGGATTGCTGCTTCGTCATCGGCGGAGCCATGGGACTGTCGCCGGAGCTTCTGGCCCGGTCACAGGTCCAGCTCAGCTTGAGCCCCCTGACCATGCCCCACGAACTGGCCCAGGTGGTGCTTTTCGAACAACTCTTCCGGGCCACGACCATCATGGCCGGAAGGACGTACCATTATTGAGGTTCACGCCCTTTCCCTGAACCCGATCCCCTCCTCCGTCAGCCCTCGGGACAATTCCTCCACCGCCGCCTTCAGAAGCGCTGTGCGCTCGCTCGCCGTGCCGCCGGTGACGGTCAGGGTGATGTCCAGCTCCGGGGTCATGCCCACGGTCGAGGCCAGGGACTTGATGTAGACCCCGGGATGCCTTGGAACCACCCTGCCAAGGACCGGCTCCAGAATGGATTCGTCGTTGCAGAGCACGCGCAGCGCCGTGCCGAGGGAGCCGCCGTCGCCGAAGGTCTGCTGCATGAATTCCCGCAGGGAGACTTCAATGATGCCTTTGAGTTCCGAGGGCACTCCCGGCAGCGAGATGACGCAGGTCCGGCCTTTTCGAACCAGCACGCCGGGCGCGGTCCCTCCCGGATTGAAGAGTGGCACGCCGCCCTTGGGCAGCCAGGCCATTTTTTCGCGGCCGGGGTTGAGTCCGCCCTGGGCCATGATGCCCCGGGCGAAAAAATTGTCGTACTGCTCCCTGACCATGCGCAAGGCTTCGGGGTGTGGCTCCAGCGGCAGCCCAAGGCCCTTGGCCACTGCGGCCAGGGTCAGATCGTCGGCCGTGGGTCCGAGCCCGCCGGACGTGAAGATGACGTCCGCCCCGCGTTCAAGGGCGCGTTCGACCTCTGCCGCGATCTCGTCCACGTTGTCGCGCAGCATGGTCCCGCGCGCCACGTGCCCACCTTTGGAATTGATCAGCCCGCACAGCCAGCTCGTGTTGGTATCCTGGATGTCGCCAATGAGAATCTCGTTGCCGATGACCAGGATTTCCGCAATCGCCGAATATGTCATGCTCTTCCCCCGTGCCGAAATTTTGTCGCGCCCGTCGCCCGCCGCCCTGGCTCAATACCCCTTGCCCATGCCCGCGACAACAAAAAAGGGAGCATCCGAAGACGCTCCCCCGTGTGTTGCCGTGCCCTGGAGGTTATTTGACCTTTCCGGCCTTCCAGGCCTGGATCAGCTGGTCGTAGTCGACCGTCTCGCCCTTGGGCTTTTCGTTATCGAGCTTGGGCTTGGGTGCGCCGGGCTGATCGAGCCAGTACTGCTCGTCCCGGGGCTCGTTCATCTTCGGACCGCATTCGCCCTGCACATTGGCGCGCTCAAGGCGTTCCAGGATCTTGTCCTGTTCGGCGGCCAGGTTGTCCATTGCGGTTTCAGGGGTGACTTCGCCGGAGACGGCTTCACCGATGTTCTGCCACCACAGCTGTGCCAGTTTGGGGTAATCGGGCACGTTGGTGCCGGTGGGCGTCCAGGCCACGCGGGCCGGGCTGCGATAGAATTCAACCAGACCGCCGAGCATGGGCGCGCGGTCGGTGAAGGACTGGTGGCGGATGTCGGAGTCGCGAACTGGGTTCAGGCCGACATGAGCCTTTTTCAGCGAGGTGCTCTTGGCCACGCAGAACTGGGCGAAGAGCCAGGCGGCCTTGCGGCGGTCAACAGGAGTGCTCTTCAGGAGAGTCCAGGAACCGCAGTCCTGATAGCCGAGCTTCTGCCCTTCTTCCCAGTACGGGCCGTGGGGTGAGGGAGCCATGCGCCATTTCGGGGTGCCGTCATCGTTGACAACCGGAGTGCCCTTCTCGACCATGGAGGCGGTGAAGGCAGTGTACCAGAAGATCTGCTGGGCGACGTTGCCCTTGGCCAGACTCGGCAGGGACTGGTAGAAGTCCATGCCCAGGGCGCCAGGAGGTGCGTAGAGACGCAGCCAATCCATGTACTTGCGCAGTGCGTACTTGGCGGCCGGGCCGTTGGCGGCGCCGCCACGGGAGACGCTGGCGCCGACGGGACGGCAGCCGTCCACGCGGATGCCCCACTCGTCGACAGGCAGGCCGTTGGGAATGCCCTTGTCACCGGCGCCGGCCATGCTCAGCCATGCATCGGTGAATCGCCAGCCAAGATCGGGAGCCTTCTTGCCGTAGTCCATGTGACCGTAAATGGCCTTGCCGTCGATTTCTTTGACGTCGTTGGTGAAGAACTCGGCGATGTCTTCGTAAGCGGACCAGTTGACCGGCACGCCCAGTTCATAGCCGTATTTGGCCTTGAACTTTTCCTTGAGCTCGGGACGCTGGAACCAGTCGTAACGGAACCAATACAGGTTCGCGAACTGCTGGTCGGGCAGCTGATAGAGCTTGCCGTCGGGACCGGTGGTGAAGGATTTGCCCATGAAGTCGTCAATGTCGAGGGTCGGCAGGGTCACGTCCTTGCCTTCGCCAGCCATCCAGTCGGTCAGGTTGACCACGGCGCCATAGCGGAAATGGGTGCCGATGAGGTCCGAGTCGTTGACGTAACCGTCAAAGACGTTTTCGCCCGACTGCATCTGAACCTGCAACTTCTCGATGACGTCACCTTCCTGGATCAGGTCATGAGTGACCTTGATGCCGGTGATGTCCTGGAAGGCCTTGGCCAGAACCTTGGACTCGTATTCATGAGTGGGGATCGTTTCGGAGACGACTTTTATCTCCATGCCCTTGAACGGGGCGGCAGCCTTCATGAACCATTCCATTTCCTTCATCTGCTCATCCTTGCTGAGCGTCGAAGGCTGGAACTCCTCTTCGATCCATTTTTTCGCCGCCGCCTTCTGGGCTGCCTCGTCGGCAAAGCCAAGGGTGGTGACGCCCAGGAACGCCACGATGAGCATTCCGGTTAAGAGAACACGTCGAACTTGCATACGGACCTCCATTTGCGGTTATTCCAACAAACCCCAAAACGCCGTTTCCGTCTTTTTCGCAGCACCACGCAGGTGTCCTGATCTCAACCCCAGCGCATGACGGTGACAAGAAAAAGCACGGATATCATGGTAGCGATCCAGACAGCCATATCCGTCAGGCCAAGCCAGGCCAGATGGATGTATGCGCTGCCCAGAAGGCTTATGAACAGACGGTCTCCACGGGTGGTGACGATAGGCAGAAATCCCCGGCGGGCGATGCTCGGAGAGATGATCTGCCAGATGGTCATGCTGATGAGCATGAGCACGATGAAGGTGAAAAAACCTGCCGTGACAGGCGTCCAGGCCATCCAGGCGATATTCATGGCAGCCCTCCTAAACCCGGCCCAGGGCGAAGCCCTTGGCCAGATGGTTGCGAACAAACCAGATGACCAAGGCGCCTGGCACGATGGTCAGGATGCCGGCCGCTGCCAGCAGGCCCCAGTCAAGGCCGGAGGCGCTGACCGTACGGGTCATGGTCGCGGCGATGGGCTTGGCTGCCGTGGTGGTCAGGGTGCGGGCCAGGAGCAGTTCGACCCAGCTGAACATGAAGCAGAAGAAGGCGGTGACGCCGATGCCCGCCCGGATGAGCGGGATGAACACGGCCAGGAAGAAACGCGGGAAGCTGTACCCGTCGATGAAGGCCGTCTCGTCGATCTCGCGCGGCACGCCGGACATGAATCCTTCCAGGATCCAGACCGCCAGCGGCACGTTGAACAGACAGTGTGCCAGGGCCACGGCGATGTGCGTGTCGATGAGATTGAAGGTCGAATAGAGCTGGAAGAACGGCAGCAGGAAAACGGCCGGAGGCGCCATGCGGTTGGTCAAAAGCCAGAAGAAGACGTGCTTGTCGCCGATGAAGCGGAAGCGCGAGAAGGCGTAGGCGGCGGGAAGCGCCGTGACCAGGGAGATGACCGTGTTGATGCTGACGTAGATCATGGTGTTGATATAGCCCGAATACCAGGACGGATCCGAGAAGATCTTGGCATAATTGTCCAGGGTCATGGAACTCGGGAAGAGCTCGAAGGAGCGCATGATGTCCGCGTTGGTGCGCAGGGACATGTTCAGCATCCAGTAAATGGGGAGCAGCAGCAGGACGAGATAGAAAACCAGGATGAAATGACGTTTTCTCATGATTTGTCCCCCGTGCCCACGGCCTGCAAGGCCTGATAGAAAAGCCAGCAGAAAAGCAGGACGATGAGAAAGTAGATGATGGAGAAGGCCGCTGCGGGTCCAAGATCCATGGCCGTGGAGAGCTTGACCAGATAGATGGACAGGAAAGTCGTGGCGTTGCCGGGACCGCCGCCGGTCAGTACGAAAGGCTCGGCGTAGATCAGGAAGCTGTCCATGAACCTGAGCAGCACCGCGATGGTCAGCACTCCGCGCATCTTCGGCAACTGGATGTAGCGGAACACGGCCCAGCGGCTGGCCCCGTCGATCTTGGCGGCCTGGTAGTAGGCGTCGGGAATGGAGCGCAGACCCGCATAGGCCAGCAGGACCACCAGCGGCGTCCAGTGCCAGACCTCCATGAGCATGACCGTGATCCAGGCATGCAGGGGGTTGGCGGTGTGATCGAAGCCCAGCCCCAGACTGTTGATGGCCGCTCCGAAGAGGCCGATGTCGGGCCGGGTGAAGATGATCCAGATGGTCCCGATGACGTTCCAGGGGATGAGCAGCGGCAAGGCCAGGAGCACCAGACAGGCCGAAGCGGTCCAGCCCTTGTGGGGCATGGTCAGCGCGATGGCGATGCCGAGCGGGATCTCGATCAGGAGCACCAGACCGGAAAAGATGAGCTGCTTCACGAGCGCGTCATGCAGGCGGGAATTGGTCAGCATCTCGCGAAACCATTCCGTGCCGACAAAGACGCTCTGCCCCGGTCCGAGGATGTCCTGAACCGAATAGTTGACCACGGTCATAAGGGGGATGATGGCGCTGAAGGCCACGATGACAAAGACGGGCAGGATAAGAAACCAAGCCCTGTTGTTCTCCCATTTTTCCACGCCCACCTCCTACTTGACCAGATACTGGTCGCGAAAAAGCTTGGTCCGCCGAGGCGGAAAGACAACCCAGCAGCTGTCGGCCGGGATGGGCCGCCCTTCGGGGACTCTGACCTTGAGCTTGGATGAACCCGATTCCACGGTCACGATGCGGCTGCTGCCTTCGAACTCGACGGAGACGATGCGTCCAGCCACTGCTCCGTCGCGGGGCTCATCCGTCAGTTCGAGGTACAGCGGACGAATGCCGATCTGAAATTCGCCCTGCCCCGCCCTGGCGGCCACGGCCGGATCGAGCGGGATGCTGCCGCAGTCGAGCACGGCCTGGTTCCCGTCCACCTTGCACGGCAGGAGGTTCATGCCCGGACTGCCAATGAAATACCCGACAAAGGTATGCGCCGGGTCCTCGAAAAGTTCATCCGGGGAACCGATCTGCAGGAGCGCGCCGTCGTACATGATGACGATCTTGTCGGCGAAGGTCATGGCCTCGGTCTGATCGTGGGTCACGTAGATGAGGGTCAGGCCGAACTGGTGGTGGATTTCCTTCAGTTTGCGGCGCAGCTGCCATTTGAGATGCGGGTCGATGACGGTCAGGGGCTCGTCGAAAAGAATGGCGGCAACGTCCTTGCGCACCAGGCCCCGCCCCAGCGAGATTTTCTGCTTGGCGTCCGCGGCCAGGCCGCTGGCGCGTTTGTTCAGGTAGGGGCTCAGGTCCAGGATCTCGGCGATCTCGTGCACCCGCGAGCGCACCTCGCTCTCGTCCACCTTGCGGTTGCGCAGCGGAAAGGCCAGGTTGTCGAAAACCGTCATGGTGTCGTAGAGCACCGGAAACTGGAAGACCTGCGCGATGTTGCGTTTCTCCGGTGGAAGCTTGGTCACGTCCTTGCCGTCGAAGAGCACGCGGCCCTGACTTGGGGTCAAAAGACCCGAGATGATGTTGAGCATGGTGGTTTTGCCGCAACCACTGGACCCCAGAAGCGCGTAGGCGCCGCCATCTTCCCAGACCGTCTGCACTTTCTTGAGTGCGAAATCGTCATCGCTTGCGGGCTTGGCCCGATAGCTGTGGGCGATGTTCTCAAGTTCGATTTTGGCCATGAAAAAATCCTTTAGTTGACGCTATGGGCGCACGTGGCGGGACATGCAGGCGCCTTGACCAGGCGGTCGTCCTCACCGAACACGTAGACATCGCAGGGCCGCACGAAGACCGAAATCTCCTGCCCGGCCTTGAAGGTCCGGACCCCCTGTTCCTGCAAAACCAGCGACCTGTTGCGATAGTGAAAATGCACAAAGGTTTCGGAACCGTTGATTTCGGCCAGCTCGACAATGGTGCGGATCTCCACGTCCTCGGGGGTCTTGCGGTTCAGATTGAAGTGGTGCGAGCGGATGCCGAATTTGTAGACGCCCGGCGGCAGATCGCACAGATGTCCGGTCAGGGGCAGATCGATGCCGATGCGCAGATGCGCCTTTTCGGCGTCGACCTCGGCGGTGATGAAGTTGATCGGTGGATCGCTGAAGACCTCGGCGACCTGCGTTGTGGCCGGATGATGGTAGACGTCGGCCGTAGGACCGGTCTGCAGCACCCTGCCCTCGTGCATGATGATGATGTTGCCGCCGAGCATGAGGGCCTCGGTGGGTTCGGTCGTGGTGTAGACCACGATGGACTCGCGCTGGCCGAAGATCTGTTGCAGCTCGTCGCGCAGCTCTTCGCGCAGTTTGTAGTCCAGGTTCACGAGGGGTTCATCGAGGAGCAGAAGCTGGGCCTCCTTGACCAGGGCCCGGGCAATGGCCGTTCGCTGCTGCTGACCGCCGGAAAGCTCGGCCGGCAGGCGCGAAAGCAGCGGGTCCAGGTGCAGCATCCGGGCCGTTTCCATGACCCGCCGCTCGATCTCGATCTTGGGCGTCCCCGCGATGCGCAGGGGCGAAGCGATGTTTTCGAAAATCGTCTGGGATGGATAGTTGATGAATTGCTGGTAGACCATGGCAACGCTGCGGCGGCGGACCGACATGCCGGTCACGTCCTTGCCGTCGGCCAGGACCTTGCCCTTTGACGGACGGTCGAGGCCGGCCATGATGCGCAAAAGCGAGGTCTTGCCGGCCTGGGTGCGGCCTAGCAGTACATAACGCTGGCCGGTTTCGAAATTGAGTGAAATGTCCTTGAGGTGCGTTTCGCCGTCCACAATTCTGTCAATGGAATCAAGCTGAAGCCCCATGCGGCTCCTCCGTGGCAGGATATGAAGTCCGGCTTCTGGATGAGGGCCGGATCGAGTTCAAAAGCCCATAACAGACGAATTATTTTTTCTCAACTGAAAAAGAAAATTGGTCAGTTAACCTATTTTGTTCGTAAACACTCAATTTTGCGACCCTTCATCGACATGCAGTTTCACGTTTCCGCGCTGCATCTGATCGAGAACGCCGACCGGCGGGGTCTTGTCCGTGAACAGGGCGTCGATTTCCTCGATGTTGCCCAGGCGCACCATGGCGTTGCGCCCGAACTTGGTGTGATCGGTGACCAGAAAGACCTGCCTGGAATTTTCCATGATGGCCCGGGCGGCGCGCACTTCCCTGTAGTCGAAGTCGAGAAGCGTGCCGTCAATGTCGATACCGCTGATGCCGATGATGCCGAAATCGACCTTGAACTGGCGGATGAAGTCGATGGCCGCCTCGCCGACAATGCCCCCGTCGTGATGACGGATCAGCCCGCCGGCCACGATGATCTCCACCTCCGGGTTTCCGGTCAGGATGGAGGCGACGTTGAGGCTGTTGGTGATGACGCGCAGATTCTTGTGCCCGCCCAGGGCCCGGGCCACCTCTTCGGTGGTGGTGCCGATGTTGATGAAAAGCGAGGACTTGTTGGGGATGGCCCGGGCCACCATCTGGCCGATGACTCGCTTTTCGGCCAGGCAGAGCACCTTGCGGTCCAGGTAGTCCAGGTTTTCGGTGCTCAGGCATGGCCCCGCGCCGCCGTGATAGCGTTGCAGGAGGCCCTTGGCGTTCAGGGTGTTAATGTCCCGGCGCACGGACTGTGGTGTGATGCCGAAATGGTCGGCCAGGGACTGAATGGTGGCGAATCCAGTCTCCCGGACCATGCGGATCATTTCGGCATGGCGTTGCCGAACCGTGACATGCCGGGCGCCTGTGTCCTGGCCATCGGCTTTTCCGGTATGAGCGTCATCCATAAATTCTCCTTTCGTTTTCGAAAAAAAAAATTGCGCTATGTGTCGTTTTAAGAAAAAAAATCTGGTGGAATGCAACGGCTCATGATAAAAAAACTCCCCAGAAGGCGGCATGCTCCGCGAAAGCTGTTAACATGCCTTGTTTCTCATTGCCAGCATGATTTCACCCGCCTCCGGCTGTACGACAAAGGTGCGCTCGGAAAATTTCACTTTTTCGTTTCTTTTCGTTTTTATCGACGCAGCAAGGACATCCATGACCATACTCACAACCCGGGTTCTCATCATCGGCGCCGGTGTCACCGGTGCGGGATTGCTTCGGGATCTGGCCCTGCGCGGGGTGCAGGCGCTTCTGATCGAGCAGCGCGACGTCAATTCCGGTGCTTCCGGGGGGAATCACGGCCTGCTGCACAGCGGCGCGCGTTATGTAGCCTCTGATGTCGAGGCCGCCGTGGAATGCCGGGAGGAAGGCGACATCCTGCGCCGACTCGCCCCGCAATGCATCGAGGACACCGGCGGACTTTTTGTCGCCGTGCGCGGAGACGACGAGGGTTATGTCTCCGATTTTTCCGCGCTCTGCGTCAAAAGCGGCGTGCCCTGCCAGGGCCTTGAGCTGCGCACCGCCCGCGCCATGGAGCCAGCCCTGTCGGAAAATCTCATCGCCGCCTTCGCGGTGCAAGACGGCGCGGTGGACCCGTTCATGCTCTCGCTGGACAACATCGCCCAGGCCATGAGCCTTGGCTGCTCCATGCGCCGCAACCTCGCCGCCGTGTCCATGGAAGTGACGGACGGCCGCGTCACCCTCGTGCGTTGCCGGGACATAACCACCGGCGGCGAAGTCCTGATCGAGACCGAACTGGTGATCAACGCCTCCGGGGCCTGGGCGGGACGGATCGCGGCCCTGGCCGGGGCGCACATCAACATCCTTTATTCCATGGGTAGCCTCATCATCACCCAGGACCGCATCGCCACCCGGGTCATCAACCGGCTGCGACCGCCCTCGGACGCGGATATCCTCGTGCCCGGCGGAACCGTGTCCATCCTCGGCACTACCTCCATCCGCGTGCCCACGCCCGACGGATGCAGGCCCAGCGTGGCGGAAACCGACCGCATCATCGACGACGCCCGGGCCATGCTGCCCATTCTGGGTCGCACCCGCTACATCCGGGCCTACGCCGGCGTGCGGCCCCTGGTTTCCCTGGGCCCGGCCGGTGACGACCGTGCGGTCAGCCGTGGCTTTTCGCTCATCGACCACGCGAGCGAGGGCGTGGAAAATTTCATGACCATCACCGGCGGCAAACTCACCACGTACAGGCTCATGGCCGAAAAGGCGGCGGATCTGGCCTGCGCCAAACTTGGCGTCACCGCGCCCTGCCGGACACGCAAGGAGCCGCTTCCGCCCTCCAGCATGGGCAAGTGGACCGAACCCGGCCGTGGTCCGAAAAGCTGGGTGGAGAGCCGGGCCGAAGACGACATCGTGCTGTGCGAATGCGAGATGGTCTCGCGGAGCGTCATCGACGCCATCGTGGACGAGGCCAAGGACATGCGCGGCCGCTCCATGCTCAAGGCCATCGGCATGCGCAGCCGGGTCGGCAAAGGCCCGTGCCAGGGCGGTTTTTGCGGACCGCGCATCACCGGTCACCTCTATGACCGTGAAATATCCACCGGCACCCAGGGTCTGGCGGAGCTCAAGACCTTCACCGAACGCCGCTGGAGAGGCTTTTCGCCGATACTCTGGGGCGTGCCGCTCATGCAGGCCGACCTGCAGGAGGCCCTGCACTGCGGAGCCATGGACCTGGAGTTCGGCCCCGCCCCCTCGACCAGGGATGAAGAGAGCGAGAACTGTCCCGCCACCGCCTTCAAGGAGCCGTCATGAAAAACTATGATGTCATGGTCATCGGCTCGGGCTTTGCCGGCATGGCCGCAGCGCTGTTCGCCGCCGAGCGGGGGCTGTCCGTGGCCCAGACCGGAGCCACGGGCGGCATCGATTTCAGCACCGGCTTCATCGATCTTCTGGCCGTGCACCCCATCGCGGAGCAAAAGGTCTGGGAGGACCCCTTCGCCGCCCTGGCCGCCCTGCGCCGGGATCTGCCCGATCATCCCTACTGCCGTGTCAGCGACGATGAAATATGCCGGGCGCTGGAGCAATTCACCACCTTCCTGGGCCACCACGGCCTGTGCTACCGTGGCCGCGCGGGCAAAAACACCCTGACCCTGACCGCCGCCGGGACCATGAAGCCGACCTATCTTTTGCCGTGCACGGCCTGGAACGGAGTTAAGGCCTGGGAAATGAAGGCGCCCACCCTGCTCGTCGATTTCAGCGGACTCAAAGGCCTGAGCGCCAGACAGATCGCGGAAGTGCGGAAAGATTCCTGGCCAAACCTGAAGGTGGCGCGAATCAAATTTCCCGGCATGGGCGGCGAACTCTATCCCGAACACATGGCCTGGAGCATGGCCGACCCGGCACGCCGGGCGGAGCTGGCTCAAAACGTCGCGCCGCACATTGCGGACGCCAAGTATGTCGGTTTTCCGGCCATTCTGGGCATGACCGACACCGCAGCCGTGCTCAGTCATCTGGAAGAGCTGCTCGACAGGCCGGTCTTTGAAATCCCGACCCTGCCTCCGTCCATTGCCGGTCCCCGGCTGCGCGCCGCCTTCGACCGGGGCCTTCCGGGCCTTGGAGTGCGCACCTATACGCAGAAACTGATCACGAAAGCTGCGTGTTCCGAAGAGGGATTTTCATTTACAGCCGGAAGCGGTTCGACCTCCGTGGATATTTTCGCGAAGAGCGCGATCCTGGCCAGCGGCCGCTTCTTCGGCAAGGGCTTGAGGTCGGACCGTCACCGCATTTTCGAGGCGGTCTTCGATCTGCCCGTCAGCCAGCCTGAAAACCGGAGCATGTGGCATCGCCCCGATTTTTTCGATCCGAACGGACATGAGGTCAATCAGGCCGGAATCGAGACCGATGCGAATCTGCGCCCTCTTGACGCACAGGGCCGGGTGTTTCATCCCCGCCTGCATGCCGCCGGAGCGATCCTGGCTCATCAGGACTGGATGCGCATGAAATGCGGAGCCGGTCTGGCCATCGCCACAGCCTACAAGGCGGTGGCCTCCCTGTAATTTTCAACCACGGGAGCCTGCATGGACTTTTTCTCCATCGGTCTCGTTCTTGCCTGCGCAAGCGCGGCCCTCGGCGCTCTTTGGCGCATGCGGGGATGGTTCAAGCGCGGCGTCGCCATGGGTCGGCCTGAGCAAGACCGGCCGCGCCCAGGCATCCTTGGCATGCTAGGCATGCTCGGCGGCGGACTGGCGGATCTTGTCCTGCTGCGCCGCACCATGCGCAGCCCCTTGCGCTGGACCGGGCACACGCTCCTGATCCTCGGCTTCGTGCCCCTCATCGTCCTGCATGCCATGGACGGGGTCGTCACCCGCCCGTTCTTCGCCGGATACGAACCGACCCTCGATCCATGGCAGTTCCTGCGCAATCTTTTCGGACTGCTCTCCGTCCTCGGCCTGACTCTTCTCTTCCTCAATCGGTGCATGACGCTCAAAAAAATCAGTAAGCTGCAGGATTGGACCCTCATTGCAGTGGTCTTTGGAATCCTCATCTCCGGCTTTTTTCTGGAATCGTTCAAGATCATGTCGGCCGGAGATTTCAAGCGCATGGTGGATGATTATTTCGTCGAGGCCGAACCCGAGGAGCTGATCTCCCTCAAGGCGTACTGGGCCAGGGAAAACGGCGTGCGCTTCAGGCAGTTTCTGCCGACGGCCCCCGAATTGCTCGAACTTGGCGCCGAACTGCACGAAGATCGCTGCGCCGGATGTCATTCCCCCACGTCCTCGGCCTTCGTTTCGCGCTCCATGACCTCGCTTGTGCCCGCCTCCCTGCATATCGCCGATCAGGGACGCGACCTTTTCTGGTATGTGCATGTCGGCCTGGCCTTTCTGGGCCTTGCCCTTCTGCCCTGGGGTAAATTCTTTCATCCGGTCGCGACCGGCATCAATCTGCTTACGCGCGGCGGATCACGAAGCGCAGACACACCCACGCATACCCTGGCCCGGGGGCTGGGCCTGGACGCCTGCACCCGCTGCGGACAATGCAGCCTGCATTGCAGCGTGGCCCCGGCGCACCGGGTGCTCGGCAACCCGGACATCCTGCCCATGGACAAGCTGGCCGACCTGCGCTGCCATCTGGACGACAGACTCTCGCCTGGCCGTTCCGCCGCGCTGGTCGAAGGCAGTCACATCTGTACCGAATGCCTGCGCTGCACGCAGGTGTGTTCAGCGGGCATCGATCTGCAAGACCTGTGGATGGCCTCGAAAAAGAGCCTGACCGAAGCGGGACGAGCCGGAGTGGACGGGGAAATCCGCAAGCGCACGGCCGGAGAATGGGCCAGGGAGCTTGCCTCGCGCGACCTGGGCAGGGTCGGCGGCACGGGGGCCGGTCTGGCTGACCGGGCCGAATCCTTCTGGGGCTGTGTGCAGTGCACCACCTGCACGGGCGTGTGTCCGGTGGTCGCAGTCAGCGAAGACCCGTCCCGGGATCTGGACCTCGCCCCGCAGCAGATCATGAACCTGCTGCGCATGGGCCTTAAAGCCCAGACCCTTGGCGCGCGCATGGTCTGGAGCTGCACTACCTGCTACAAATGCCAGGAACACTGCCCCCAGGGCGTGCCCGTGGCCGACATCCTGTACGAACTGAGGCAACTGGGAGCGGAAATCCTGCGCAAGAAAGAGGGCCGGTCATGAAATACGCCTATTTCCCGGGCTGCAAGATCGCCCACCATCTGCCGATCCACGGCCGGAGCGTGGAGGCCGTCTGCGCGCGCCTCGGCGTGGAGCTGGTCAAGACCGAGTTCAATTGCTGCGGCTATCCCGTGCGTCACGAGAGCCGGGACGCATCCGTCTATTCCGTCCTGCGCAACCTGGCCCTGGCGGAAAACCTCGGCCTCGATCTGATGACGCCCTGCAAATGCTGCTTCGGCAACCTTCAGCAGGCGCGACATCAGGCTGATCAGGATGAAAAGCTAAAGCATCGCATGAGAGATTTACTGGGCGAAGAAGGGCTCGAATTTCCGGAAAAAGTCCGCGTCCGTCATTTTCTGCAAATCCTCGACGATCTGCCCGGCGGCTTGGCCAAGGCCATGAGCCGCCCGCTCAAGGGGCTGAAAATTGCCTGCCATTACGGCTGCCATGCCCTGCGACCCGAGAACATCACCCACTTCGACGACCCGCTGGTGCCGACGATCTTCGAGCGCCTGGTCGCCGCCACCGGCGCCACTCCCCTGCCCTGGGACCTGCGCCTGGAGTGCTGCGGATATCCGCTTCGCGGCCGAGACGAGAACATCGCGGACCTGCTGGTGGTCAAAAAAATGGCCGGTGCCAGCTCATCCGGCGCGGACCTGCTGGCCACGGCCTGCACCTATTGCCAATTACAGTTCGGCGGCGAGAACCAAAAAAGACCCCAGACCATACCGGCCGTCCTCTTTTCCACAATTCTGGGCCTGGCCCTGGGACTGAATCCGGAAGAGGTCGGCATAAAGCCCGGCGACGTACTGACCCGCTTCGTGGTTTGAGAACGCATGAAAATTCTGTAGGAAGAATAAAACACCCAGCAGGAGGAGAGCACATGGCCCGCTACGTAGGCGCAGTCGATCAGGGGACCACCAGCAGCCGCTTCATCATTTTTGACGAGCGAGGCCGCATCGTCGGCATGGACCAGAAGGAGCACGAGCAGATCTATCCGAAGCCCGGCTGGGTCGAGCACGATCCCATGGAGATATGGAACAACACCCAGGACGTCATCCGGGGAGCGCTGGCCAAATCCGGGATCAAAGGCTCTGAGCTCTCGTCCATCGGCATCACCAACCAGCGCGAAACCACCGTGGTCTGGGACCGCTTCACGGGCAAGCCGTACTACAACGCCATCGTCTGGCAGTGCACCCGCACCCACGAACTGTGCAAGCAGCTCATCGCCGACGGCGGCCAGGACCGGTTCCGGTCCGTGACGGGGCTGCCGGTGGCGACCTATTTTTCCGGCCCCAAGATGCGCTGGATCCTGGACAACGTGCCCGAGGCCAGGGCCGCCGCAGACAAGGGCAACGCACTTTTTGGCACCATCGAGACCTGGATCATCTGGTGGCTGACCGGCGGTCCCAGGGGCGGCGCGCACGTGACCGATGTGACCAACGCCAGCCGGACCATGCTCATGGACCTCAAAACACTGGCCTGGGACGAAGACATCCTGAGGATCATGGACATTCCGCTCCAGGGCCTGCCGCGCATCGTACCGTCCTCGGACAGCGACACCTGGGGCCCCACCAGCGAGGACGGGCCCATCGGCGCGCGCGTTCCGGTATGCGGAGCCGTCGGCGACCAGCAGGCGGCCCTGGTGGGCCAGACCTGCTTTGCCCCCGGCGAGGCCAAGAACACCTACGGCACGGGCTGCTTTCTGCTCATGCACACGGGTCACGAACCCATCCCGTCCAAGCATGGACTCATCACCACCCTGGCCTACCAGTTCAGCGGCCGCAAGCCGTCCTACTGCCTGGAGGGCTCCATCGCCATCGCCGGGGCGTTGGTGCAGTGGCTGCGCGACAATCTGCAGATGTTCTCCTCGGCTCCGGAGATAGAAACCCTGGCCAGAAAGGTCGAGGACACGGGCGGCATGTACATCGTCCCGGCCTTCTCCGGTCTCTACGCCCCCTACTGGCGTCCCGACGCGCGCGGCGTCATGGTCGGCCTGACCCGCTACATCAACCGCAACCATTTCGCGCGGGCCGTGCTTGAAGCCACCGCCTACCAGGCCAAGGACATCGTGCTGGCCATGAACAAGGATTCCGGAGTGGAGCTTAAAACACTCAAGGCCGACGGCGGGATGGTCTACAACGAACTGCTGATGCAGTTCCAGGCCGACATCCTGAACGTTCCGGTCATACGCCCTAAGGTGGCCGAAACCACCTGTCTCGGCGCGGCCTACGCGGCGGGCATCGCCTCGGGTTTCTGGTCCGGACGCGAGGAATTGTACAACAACTGGGAAGAGGACAAGCGCTGGATTCCGGACATGGCCGAAGAAAAACGCGCCGAATTGTTCGCGGGCTGGCAAAAGGCCGTGACCAGGACGTTCGATTGGGTGGATTAGGAATTTGTGGGATCTGTGCGGGGAGGCGTTGGGAATGGCGCGTGGGTGGCGCGTGGGGAGGGCAAAATATGTTTCGCCCCGGACAACCATTTTGCCTAGGCATAAATGAAATCGACCATTGTGGTGGGTGGCGCGGGGGTGGCGTGTGGTGGCGCGGGGGGAGGGCAAAATATTTTTTGCCCCTACGGTGTTATCTTTTGCATTCCTTGCAGGTGGTGACGATGAAACGCTTTTGCAGCACCAACCCCGTGTCCGTTCTAAAAAACAGCTTGCGCCCGCCGTTGCCGCCGAGACTGGAGGCGCTGACCGTCACGCCCTCGTCGGCCAGGACTTCCATGGCGACCTTGACGTTGCGGTTTCCGGCCGAGGCGTCGCAATTCTGATGCAGCGGCGAGGCCCCACCAAAAACCTTGCATTCGAGGCTTTTCGCTGAAATCCCCGACTTGGCGAATTCCCGAAGCAGACTCCAGATGGAAGAATCGACATAGCGGTACTGATCGCCGCGTGTCCTGCTCCCCGAAAAATCGCCGATGCGCGGCAGCAACGCGTGAAAAATTCCGCCCCAACGATATTTGGCGCAATACATGGTCACGGAAACGCACGAACCGAGCACCGTCTGCACCAGCGTCGGGGTGGCATAGATCCCTCCCTGACCCACCAGAAGGTAGTCATGAGGCAATTCCCGGCAATCTTCGAGACCTTCGATGGCCTGTGTCGGGATGATCATCCTGTTTTTTGCGATTCTTTGCATTGCCGACTTGTGAACCTTGGGTGTAAGTTACAGGAATTATCCATGTTGTAAGTAAAAGTAACCTTTCTCCATGTAGATGTCATCAGAAGAAAACACCTTTCGCTCGGGCCTGCGCCTCGAACTCCCCTATCTTGTCGATGCGCTTGGCAAGGACCACGGCTTTTTGCACGACGCCCGGCAATTTGAGTTCCTGGCGGAAATCGTCGCCGATCATCATCGCCACGGGTCAGCCCAGCTCTCCTCGTTTCTGGTGGCCGGATGCGATCGCGGGCTCGACGCCTACAGCCTGTGCATCACCCTCATGGAAGAGGCCAGGGAGCGCTCCGGCCTCGATTTCTCCATTCTGGCCACGGACTTCCTGCCGGCCAACCTGGACCAGGCCAAACGTGGCGTGTACCCTTCAGCCAGCGTTCGAGGCCTGTCGCCAGCCCTGGTCAAGCGCTATTTCCTGCGCAGCCGCGACACAGACAAGAACCTGGTGCGGCTGCGGCCCGGAGTGCGCGACATGGTCAATTTCAGGTGTCAGGACATTTTCGAATCCTTTTCCCTGCGCGAACCCATGGATGTCATCGTCTGCCGCCAGGTGCTGCACCATTTTCACCCCGCCCTGGTGCAAGCCCTGGCCGGACGTCTGCGGCAATATCTGACTCCGGGCGGCATCCTGGTCCTGGGGGCGCGCATGCCGCGCATGCCGGGATTCCGCCATCTGGACCATGCACTGTATCAGGCGGTCTAGACGCTGCGTTTCCATTTCCTGATTTACTCTCTGATCTTAACGTTATACAGAAATGAAATCACATTATTGAATGCAAATCAGGAGTCCGCGTGCATGAAAGATAAAATTCGCATCCTCATCGTGGATGATTCTGCCCTTGTTCGCCAGACTCTGACTTCCATCTATTCCTCGGATCCGGAAATCGAGGTCATCGGCGCGGCGGGAGACCCTTTCGCGGCGGCCGAGATCATGCGCGACAAGACGCCGGACGTCCTGTCCCTGGATGTGGAAATGCCGCGCATGGACGGGATCACGTTTCTGAAGAAGATCATGACCCAGCACCCCATCCCGACCATCATCTGCTCCACCCTGACCGAGAAAAACGCCGAAACAACCATGAAGGCCCTGGAATACGGGGCCGTTTCCATCATCCAGAAGCCCAAGGTGGGCACGAAGCAGTTCATGGAAGAGTCGCGGATAATGCTCTGCGACGAGGTCAAGGCGGCGGCCAAGGCCAAGGTGAAGCAATACGTGCCCCGGACCCTCAAGATCAGCCAGAAGCTGACGGCCGACGCCGTGCTCCCGCGGGCCGCATCCAACGCGATGATTCAGACCACGGAGAAGGTCATTGTGGTCGGGGCCTCCACGGGTGGCACCGAGGCCCTTTTGACCCTGCTCCAGTCCATGCCGGTGGATTGCCCGGGCATCGTCATCGTCCAGCACATGCCGGAAAAATTCACGGCCGCCTTTGCCCAGCGCTTGAACACCCTGTGCGACATCGTGGTCAAGGAAGCCGTCGATAACGACACCGTGCTGCGCGGCCAGGCTCTCATCGCTCCGGGCAACCTGCACATGCTCCTGAAACGCAGCGGCGCCAGATATTACGTGCAGGTCAAGGAAGGACCGCTGGTCTCACGGCACCGCCCTTCGGTGGACGTGCTTTTCCGTTCGGCCGCCCGCTATGCGGGCAAGAACGCGGTGGGAGTGATCATGACGGGCATGGGCGACGACGGCGCCAAGGCCATGCTTGAAATGCACCAGGCCGGAGCGGTGACCGTGGCCCAGGACGAACAGTCCTGTGTTGTCTTCGGCATGCCCGGCGAGGCCATCAAGCTTGGCGGCGTGGACAAGATAGTGCCGCTGACCCAGATCGCCCCGATGGTCTTGCAGTTGTGCCGATCCTGATCGCGGGATCGGCACAGACACATCACACCAGGCCCAGTTTGCGCAGCTCTTCGATGACCTTGCGCCGCTCGATGGGCTTGACCAGGTAAGCCGACGCGCCACCCTGAAAAAAGGACTGGGTCACGTTCTTCACGTCATCCAGGGCGCTGGTCATGATGACCCTCACTTCGTTCTGCGGGGTCACGCCGCGCTCCTTTTCCTTGTCCCTGATGATCTTCAGGGCTTCGTGACCGCTCATGTTCGGCATCATTATGTCCAGAAACATGACATCATAGGGCTGATTCGCCTCCCAGGCCAGATCAAAAGCCTTCACGGCCTCGACTCCATCCACGGCGACATCGCACTCTCCGTACTCGAGCAGCAACTGGTGCATCACCTTGCGGCCGACAAAATCATCTTCCACTATCAGTATTCGCATGCAAACCTCTCCGTATCGTGCTGTATGTCATAGCTTTTATTCTTGCTGTTCTTCGTCCCTCGAAAACCGGTCGGCGCTTCTAGCATGGGTGAACCTGTTTGAAAAGAACCGGAGCCCAGTTCAACATACCGGAATTCTTACATTTCAATCTTCCTGCCGCGTCCCTCTGCGCGGCAGGGAGATGACCCTGGCGATCTCCTGATTGATCTTGCAAAGGTCAAAAGGCTTGCTCAGGTAGCCATCCATCTCGGCCGCCAAGAATTTTTCCTGATCCCCGGCCATGGCGTGAGCGGTCAGGGCGATGATGGGGATGTCCGACACGTGCGCGAAGGAAGCCGCATGCCGGATGGCCCGGGTGGTCTGGATTCCGTCGAGCACGGGCATCTGGATGTCCATCAGCACCAGATCGAAATCCTTGCCCAGGAGCGCCTCAAGAGCCTCCTGGCCATCGCGGGCCGCAGTGACCACATAGCCCGCTTTCTCCAGAAGGCGCTGACCGCAGAGCAAATTGACCGCGTCGTCCTCGACCATGAGCAGTCGCAGGCCGGGCAATCCGTCGCACAGCCCGCGAGAGGAGAGTTCTTGCCCTGTGCGCTGCGGCGGCAGTCCAAAAGGCAGGGAAACATAAATCGCCGTCCCCTGCCCGGACGTCGAATCCAGACAAAGACTTCCGCCCATGCGCTGCACCAGCTTGCGCACTATGGTCAACCCCAGTCCCACACCCTGATGCCTTCTGGTGTAGGATCCGTCGCTCTGGATGAAGGGCTCGAAAATGTCCTTCTGGATCTGCTCGGACATGCCCTGCCCCGTGTCGCTGACCGAAAAAAGCAGCCGAAGAGGTGCCCCGGCCGTGAATGGCAAGACCGAGACCTCCACGCGGACATGGCCCTGATCCGTGAACTTGAGAGAGTTGCCGACCAGATTGAAAAGCACCTGCACCAGTCTCGCCTCGTCGCCCATGACCTGTTTGGGAAGACAGGGGTCGACCATGAAGTCGTAGGCAACGCTCTTTTCCTTTACCGCCTGCCCGAACAGTTCCGTGAGCGCTTTGTTCACATCCATGATGTCGAAGGCGTGTTCGCGAAAAACCAGCTTGTCGGCCTCGATTTTCGAAATGTCGAGGATGTCGCTCAAGAGCCGGGTCAGCCGTCTGGATGATTTGATGGCCGTGTGCAGGCACAGGCGCTGCTCCGTATCCAGCGTGGTGGACTGCATGAGCTGGAGCATACCGAGAATACCGTTCAGGGGCGTGCGGATTTCGTGGCTCATGTTGGCCAGAAATTCGGACTTGAGCTTGCTCGCGGCTTCCGCCTCGTCCTTGGCCCGGCGCAGGGAGTCCTCGATTTTCTTCAGATGGGTGAGGTCGTTCAGAATCGCGTAATAGCCGCCCACGACCCCATGACTCGAATAATACGGGATGAGATAGACATCGACAAAGCGCTCGCCCATGACCGGATACGTCAGGGTGGCCCCATAGTGCACCGTCTTGCCCTGAAAAACCTGCTCGATATGCCCCCGTGCAGCCTCGAAGGCCTTCTCGCCGATGATCTCCGGGACGGTACGCCCGATGAGACTTCCGCCCGAAAAAAAGTTGGAATACGCCGCATTGACGAAGCGGTAGCACAGATCCTTGTCGATATAGGAAACCAGCTGCGGCAGGATGTCCACGATCTTCTTGAAGTTGATGTCGCGTTTGCGCAACTCCTCTTCGGCATGGCGGCGCTGGGTGATGTCTTCCTTGATGGCTACATAATGGGCGATTCGCCCCTCGGAGTCGAGGATAGGCGCGATGAGGGCGGACTCCCAGTACAGGCTGCCGTCCTTGTGGCGATTGCGGAACTCGCCCCGCCACTGTCTGCCTGACTCGATGGTGCTCCAGAGTTCCTGGTATTCCTCACGGGATTTGTAACCCGAACCGAGAATCCGGGGATTTTCCCCCCTGACCTCGTCGAAGGAATATCCCGAAAGGTCCGTGAATTTGGGATTGACGTATTCGATGTTTCCCTGCGGATCGGTCATTATGATGCAGGCCGGGCTCTGCTCGACCATCTGCATCAGGGTGTGCATCCTCTCCTCGGTCCAGGCGCGCTCGGAGATGTCCCGCACGATGCCCCAGGCGTACTTGACGGCACCGTTATCGTCATGGACCGCGAAGTCGCGCAGTTCCACCGGGAAAATGTGCCCGTCCTTGTGGATGTACTCCTTCTGGTAAACCCCTGTGTCACCGGTCTTGAAGAGCCGCGCCCAAATCTCGTCCCGCTGCCATTGCTGCCACTTTTCAGGAGTGATGGCGTAGAAATCGCCAAGAGCGCGCAGTTCCGGCACGGTGTAGCCCGTCATGTCGCAATAAGCCTTGTTGGCATCCAGAAACCGGCCGGCCGAATCGGCCAGGATGAACCCGTCCCGACTCAATTCAAAGAGTGTCCGAAAATGCTGTTCGCTTTGACGGAGGTTTCTTTCGGCCTCCTTGCGTTCGGTGATGTCGCGACTGAAGGCGATGACGCAGCAGCGGCCGTCGATGTCGGCTCCTGCCGTGCTGACCTCGACGTCGAAGACCGTGCCGTCCTTTCTGCGATGCCTGGATTCGAAAACGGAGTTGACTTGGGACAGATCGGAAAACAGCTCCCTGACCATCGCCTCCGTCATGTTCGCTTCAAAGTCCCAGGTCCGCAATTCAAGCACTTCCCTCTGCGAATACCCGAGCATCTCCGCGAAACGTCTGTTGGCTTCAATCACGCGATGATTCTGATCAATGATGACTATCGCATCCAGGCTGCGGTCCATGAGCATCTTGCGCATGGCGTCCATCTTCTGCCGCTCCCTCTTTTCCTCAAGCAGCATTTTCTGCTGATAGGCCTTTTCGGACAGCGAGTTGGCAATGATGAAGAGGGCGTCCGCGATGCGGCGGAATTGCTCCTCCTCCATGAAGGGGACCTGCTCCATGGCCTCGCGGTATTCCTGGGGGTCGACGCCGATGGTTCGCGCATAGCCGAGCATGGCCTCCTCGTCCGCAAGGCTGGAGCGCACCTGTCCGATGAGCCAGCTGGCGACATGCCTGCCGCCAACTGTGATGCTCACGCCTGCGTCCCACAATCCACCGCTCATGCAACGTCTTATGTTCGGACCGGCGGAATTGTATTCGCCAAGCAGGGCATCGGAGCGCATGCAATTTTCAAGTCCCGTCCGGGAACCCCGGATGACCTCGCCGCAGAGCCGGGTGAAATTGCTGGGCCGAGTCAACGGGGTCCCTTCCGGGGAGGTTATGAGGGACGCGACACCCGTGGCCATGGCAAAGCTGTCCTGGATATTCTGAACCTCTTGCAGATCGAAGAAATCCTCGAAACGCAGGTCCGCGTTGTTTTTCAGGCGCATGGTTTTGGTCATGGGCGGATCATTCCCGAAATGGATTGATGACAGTGTTGATTCATGATTTTCCCGTCGAAAAGGCTCCAAGCCTGTCAAGCATGGCAAGCAGCTCCGTGGCATTGATGGGCTTGGCGATATAGTCGTCCATTCCCGCGCTCAAAAATTTTTCCCGATCGCCGCTCATGGCGTAAGCCGTCATGGCCACGATGGGGATGCGGGATTTGTCCCCGAGGGAAGCATCACCGCGCACCTGGACCGTGGCCTGCAAGCCGTCCAGGATCGGCAGTTGCACGTCCATGATGACAAGATCGAAGTCACCCTCCCTGAGGGTCGGCACGACTTCGCTGCCGTCGCCGACTCCGGTGACCATGTGTCCTGCCTTTTCGAGCACGCGCCGGACCGCGAACATGCTCACGGCATCATCCTCGACGAGAAGAATGTTGAGCCTACGGGCGCCCGGTGCGGAAGTCGCCTTGTGAACACTGGGCGTCCTTGCATCGCAGACCTCGGGCATGACGATGGAGAAGCACATGACGGTGCCCTTTTCCGAGCTGTCCACGCAAAGAGAGCCGCCCATCAGGGTCACGATGCGCTTGACGATGGCAAGGCCCAGCCCGGCGCCCTGATGGTTGCGCACGTAGGAATCCTCACCCTGCACGAATGGAGAAAAGATTTCATTTAGCTGATGGTCGGGAATGCCCGGTCCGGAATCGCTGACGCAAAAGAGAACCATGGATGACGTGCAACCCGGCACGGGGCTGACATCGACGCGCACGAAACCTGTCCGGGTGAACTTGATGGAGTTGCCCACCAGATTGAAAAGCACTTGCCGCAGCCTGGATTCGTCCCCGACAACCATGGTGGGCAGAGCCGGATCGAGGGCAAACTCAAGCCGCAGTCCCTTGCTCCGGGAGGTCGGGGTAAAAAGTCCCAGCGTGGATGCCCGCAGCTCCTCGGGATCGAAAGGCAGGCGCTCGATGGTCAATTTACCGGACTCGATCCTGGCCAGATCCAGGATGTCCGACAAAAGACCGTTCAGGCGATCGGCCGAGGTCCCGGCCAGTTCGACAAGTTTCTTATGTTCTTCGGAAAGTTCCATGGAGTCAAGCAGTTGCAGGATGCCCACGATGCCGTTCAGCGGTGTGCGGATCTCATGGCTCATGTTGGCCAGAAATTCCGATTTGGCCACGTTGGCGGCTTCGGCGGCTTCCTTGGCCTGGCGTAGATCCCGCTCGTGACGCTTGCGTTCCGAGACATCGGAGAAAATGCAGGCGAACTGCATGGGTGCAGGGCGGAAGGCGGTTACGTGAAAATACTTGTCCTGGGCAGCCGCGTATTCCTCGAACAGCAACGGTTCACCCGTCAGGGCGACCCGTCCGTACGTGTCGATCCAGACCTGCTCGATGGCGGGCATGACTTCCCGCGCCGTTCTGCCCTTGATGTCCGAAGCCATGAGGCCGGTGTGCCGTTCAAAGGCCGGATTGACCTCCAGAAAACGGTAATCCACAGGGCGCCCTTCGGCGTCGAGGATGATCTCGTGCAGGGCAAAACCATCCAGCATGTGCCAAAAAAGAGTTTCGTAACGCTGTTCGAGAATCCTGCGTTCGGTGACATCCTCGAAGATGCCGAGCACCTTGGACACCTGCCCACCTTCCCGGATCGCCTCCGCCCTGGTGCGAATCCGCATCCGTTTTCCAGTGGCCGAAACGAAGGGCATCTCCAGATCGAAAGGAGCGCCATGTTCGACGCTGTTGTCGAAAGCGGCGAGTATCCTGTCTCTGTCATCGGGCTCATAGCAGGCCAGGCTGAGCCGGATATGCTCGGGAGATCCCGGCTCGACCTGATCAGGAGTGAATCCGTGCAGACGGTAGAGTTCCCGGGTCCAGATCATGCTGTTCTGCCGGACATCCCACAGCCATCCGCCCATCCCGCTCAGACGCTGGACCATGTTGAGCAGGGCTTCGCTCTTGGCCAGCTCTTCCTGGGCGCGCTTGTATTCCAGAATGTCCCACAGCAGATTGCCAAGCTCGATGAGGACCTGCACATCTTCATCGGTGTAATCTGTTTCCTTGTTGGCCACCGCCAGAATGGCCACGATTTTCCTGGCGCGCACAATGGGCAGAAGCACCAGGCGGATCAGGCGGGGATGCCCCTCTGGCAGGCCCTTTCCGTGATCGAGCATGGTCTGATCGTTCAGGATGACGGCATTGCGGGTGCGCAGGCATTCCGACCAGATTCGGGATTGCGTTATTTCCAGATCCAGATTGTCGCGCGGGATCGAAAAACCGGTTTGCAGGGTCTTTGTGGACCAGGCCTGCATGGACAGAATTCCCTGATCCTCGTTCAAGAAATGCAGAAAACTCAAGGTGCTGCCGGTCAGGTTCTCGGTCTCGTCAAGGGCCATGCGCAGCAGATCGCTCAGGGAATGATTGATGGCGTACTCGACAATCCGCTGACGCGCGACGAGCAGGTTCTCGCGCCGCTTGCGCTCGGTTATGTCCACCGCGAAGGTGGCTATGGCCGCCACCGACCCGTCCGGCGCGAGCACCGGACTCAGGCTGTGCCGCATCCAAAGTCCCTGCCGCTCGTCCTCGAAGACCAGGGGCTGCGCGTTGCGCATCAGATCCTCGACCATGCGTTTGCGTGACAGGGCCACCTCGGTGGGAATAAATTCGTAGACGGAACGACCCAGGCACTCTTCCACCGTCTTGCCGACACGGCTGGCAAAGGTTCGGTTGACCGTTATGACCTTGCCGTCCAGCTCCAGAAGCGCGGCGGATTCATCGATGGAATCGAGCAGCGAAGCCAGGTTGGCCTGGCTGGCGTGCAGGGCGCGGATGCTTCGAACCTGCTCCGTTATGTCGACATTGGTTCCCAGAATCCCGAGCAACCCGTCGCCCATGCGAATCGGCGCGACTATGTCGCGATAGAAGCGCGTCTCGCCGGAGGGGAGAACATATTTCTTTTCGCCCTCCACCACTTCACCGGCATAGACCCGGGCATTGATGTCCTGCCATGTGTTCCGGATTGTATCGGGGATATCGGTCTCCTCGACACGGCTCGCGGCCAGATCTCCCCAGAGGCGCACGGAAGCATCGCTTTGCATGATGATCTTTCCATCGAGATCCCGGGCCCAGAAATCAAAAGGAAGATTGCGAAGAATGGCCTGCATCAAAGCGTCCTGACGCGCCAGCGTCTCCTCGGCCCGCGCCGCCGCGTCGGCCCTGCCTTCCAGTTCTGCCACCCGGCGACGCAGCGTTTCGAGCTCACCCGCCGGTTCGGCGAATTTTCGACCCTGCTCCGGTCTGGTCACTTCAATTTTTTCTTTTGTGGACATCATGCTTCCGTGGGATCGGTGGCCCGAGCATCGCTTCCGGTGAGGACGTCGGCACCCAATGCTTTTTGTTTTTCATTTTTGCGGGAAACGACACGAAAAATGGTTTCATGGAGAGTCGTGCTGTCCAGAGGCTTGGCGATGTAGCCATCCATGCCTCCGGCCAGAAATCTCTCCTGGTCGCCGCTCATGGCATAAGCGGTCATGGCCACGATGGGGATGCGGGATTTGTCCCCGATGGTCTTGTCGGCACGAATCGCCGCCGTGGCTTCCAGACCATCCATGACCGGCATCTGAACATCCATGAGGATCAGGTCAAATTCCGCTCCACGCAGCAATTCAAGGGCCTGACCGCCGTCCGAGGCCGGGGTGACGGCATGTCCCGCCTTGGCCAGGATGCGCTGGGCGGCGAACATGTTCACCGGGTCGTCCTCGGCCAGCAGAATGGACAGGTTCCGGCGCCCGGATTCTTCAGGCCGAACGCGCTTGACGTCTGTTTTCTTCGCGTCTTCCGGAATCCTGAAATTCATGGAAAAACATATCGTCGAACCCGAGTCCGAACTGTCGATGGCCAGCGCCCCGCCCATCATGTGCATGAGTCGCCCGACAATGGCCAGGCCAAGACCCGCCCCCTGATGGCAACGCACATAGGACCCCTCGCCCTGCACGAAAGGCTCGAAAATGGTGGGCAGAAGTTCGTCGCTTATGCCCTCGCCGCTGTCACTGACGCAAAAAAGAAGCCGACATCCGTTATCCGGCAGGCAGGACAGCAAACTGATCTGCGTGTGCACAAAACCTTCGCCGGTGAACTTGATCGCATTCCCGACCAGGTTGAAAAGGATCTGCCGCAGCCGCAGATCATCCCCCACCAAGCTTGAAGGAAGATCCGGGGCCAGTTCGACATCCAAACTTATGCCCTTCTTCCGCGCGGGGAGAGAAAAAAGGGTTATAATGGAAGCACGCATCTCTTCAAGGTCAAAAGCGCGTTCCGTGAGCACCAGTTTGCCGGCCTCGATCCGGGAAATGTCAAGGATGTCGGACAGAAGAGCGGTCAGACGCCGGCCGGAAAGCTCGGCCATGCGCACGTAATCCTTCTGCTCTCCGCTCAGGGAGGAACTGTCCAGCAGCTGCAGCATGCCCATCATGCCGTTGAGCGGCGTGCGGATCTCGTGGCTCATGTTGGCCAGAAAGGCGCTCTTGGCCACACTTGCGGCCAGGGCCGCGTCGCGTACGTTCACAAGTTCGAGTTCCATGGCCTTGCGTTCGGTGATGTCCGCGTGTGAACCGGCCATGCGGTAAGGCACGCCGTCCTTGTCGCGCAGGCAGGTCCCGCGCCCCATGATCCACCTATAGGCCCCGTCCTTATGCAGCAGTCTGTATTCAATGACGAAGTGGGACGCGCCACTGGTGAAGAACTGATTGTTCACGGACAGCACTCGCTCCCTGTCCTCGGGATGAATCCTGCTCCGCCATTCCTCCAGATCATTGGTCAGCTCATGGTCTTCGTACCCGATGATCTCCTTCCAGCGCGGCGAAAAGTAGACCTGGTCGGACACCCGGTCCCAATCCCAAATTCCATCGTTGCTGCCGGCGATGGCCAGGGACAGGCGCTCCTGGGTCTGACGCAGGGTATCAAGAATCCGGCTGCGTTCGGTCACGTCGCGAAACAGGCCCACGGCGCAGGCGGTTCCATGGAAATCGAGCAGAAAACTGCGGATATCCGCCGAAAAAACGCTCCTGTCCCGGCGCAGACAGGGCAGTTCTTCCGCAGTGTCTTTTTGCCCGGAGGCCTGTGCGCGGAAATTGTCCATCACCTCTTCAAGACATTCCGGCGGGTGGATATCGTCCACTGATAACGTTTGAAAATCCTCCTCGGAATACCCGAACATCCGGCACACGGCGGGATTGGCGAAAACAAAACGACGGGTCGCGACATCGGCGGCCAGGATGCCATCGGAGTTGGCATCGAAGAGCGCCCTGTAGCGCATCTCGCTGTCCTTGATCCGGGCCTGGGCGCGGCGCAACCTGGATATGTGGTTGATCAGGGCCCCCACCAGAATCATCTGCACGCCCAGGACCACGATGGCGACAAGAATTTCCGCACCGTATTGGGAAAAAATCGAGACAGGCTTGCCCCGGACTTCACTGCCCCGAGGCAGCAAGGATTCCCTGATGCCGAAACGGGTCAGAACCGCATGGTCAAAGACATAACGGTTGGCCTCGCTGCCCTCGACCACCGGTATCAAATGGGCTGGCGTTCCCGCCAGTATCTTCAGGGTCAGTTGTCCCGCGATGCGTCCCTGCTCCCGGTGCGAGATGATTCTGCCGCCGAGAATTCCCTGCCCGAGGCCATGTTCCCATAGATGCAGCACCGGGACATTCGCGTGTTTGAGAATGAATTCCAGGGCGTCTTCAAACGATCTGGAAACCTGATCCCGGTCGCGATATGCCGACAGGAGCAGGATGGCCTCGTCCGGCCCCAGGACGGATAGCCTGCCCTGAAGCTCGTTCCAGGTCATGTCGTAAAGACCGAGAACCTGAAGGTTTTTTCCGGCAAAGAACTCGCGCTGCTCCAGGTAGGTGCGCAGGTCTCCCTGACCGCCCGGTTCCCCGTCGACCAGCGCGTGGACGGTTTTCAGTCCGGGCCTAAGCCGCCACAAGGCTTCAAGGGTCTCGCGCATTGAAATGGATTCGATGACGCCGGTGATGTCCGGAGTGCCGCTCAATTCGTGGGCCAACTCCTGGTTGTTGACACCGCAAAAGATCAAGGGCCGCCCCGCGAACAGCTCCTGACGATGGTCCAGGGCGAAGCGCAAGGCCGCGTCATCGGCGACGATGAAGGCGTCGTAGGCAGGGATTTTGGCCAGCTTGAAACGCAGCTGTTCCAAAAAGAGCGCCTCGTAGCCGGTCCCGGAAAATCGCTTGGTATCCATGAATTCGACATCAAGGGTGATGCCCGCCGGTTCAACTTCCGAGCGCAGGCCCTCGACTTGCTGAAAGAAGGTAGGAAAACCGGGATGATAGGAACTTATGAAAAGTACCCGCTCTCCCGCCGCCCAGGAAAAAAGCGGGAAGAGGCAAAACAGCAGCAGAGGAAGAAAACGTCGCGAAACGCCCCGCCCCATCCGGGTGAATGCGTTGTCGTTCGACCTTGAAACATTCATTTCATCCCCCAAAAAGGGTGTTTTCACATCCTCTTGAATTCCGACACCCTGTCCATGGCTTCGAGAAGCGCATTCATGTTCACGGGTTTCGGGATGTAGTCGTCCATGCCCGCGTCCAGAAAACGCTCCCTGTCTCCGGTCATGGCGAAAGCGGTCACGGCGATGATCGGGATCCGGGACTTTTTGCCAAGGGACCGGTTCGCCCGAATGCGCTGGGTCGCCTCGACGCCGTCCATGAGCGGCATCTGGATGTCCATGAGGACAATATCCGGGTCCTCGCTTTCCAGAATCCGCACCGCTTCCAGACCGTTGACGGCCTGGGTGACCTCGCAACCGAGCTTTTCCAGCAGGCGGGTCAGCATGGCCATGTTCGTCACGTCGTCCTCGGCCAGCAGGATACTCAGATTCCGCTCCGCCCCGCGCGCCCTACCCCCGCTGTTTCGAACTTCGCCTCCGGTCTGCTCCAGAGCCTTCGGCGGCACATGGACCAGCACATGAAATCGCACCGTTGTTCCCTTGCCCAGGGAACTTTCAATCTCGACATCTCCGCCCATGAGATGCACCAGGCGTTTGACGATGGTCAGCCCCAGACCCGTGCCCTGGCAGGTGCGAACCAGCCCTTCCCCGCCCTGGATGAATGGCTTGAAAAGTTTCGGCAACTGTTCCGCGCCGATACCGATCCCGGTGTCCGCGATCTCGAAATCAAGTCGCGCCGCATCGGGAGGAAGTCCTTCCTTGGTCGCGGATATCCTGATCGAGACGCCGCCCTCGCGCGTGAACTTGACCGCATTGCCGACAACGTTGAGCAGCACCTGCCGAATACGGCTCGGATCGCCCTCAACCATGTGCGGGACATCCGACGCCATTTCGATGGAAAGTTCAAGGTTTCTGGCCAGGCTCTGTTCCTTGAAAATGGCCGGAATGGAGCGGCAGAGTTCATCCAGCGCAAAAGGAGTCCGGGCGATTTCGAGCTTTCCGGCCTCGATCTTGGAAAAATCCAGGATATCGTTGATGAGGGTCAAAAGACTCTGCAGGGCCGTGGAACCAATCTGGACATACTCCTCTTGCTCCGCGTCCAGCTTCGTGCCTTCGAGCAATTGCAGCATCCCGTGCACCCCGTTCATGGGGGTGCGGATCTCATGGCTCATGGTCGCCAGGAACTGCGATTTGGCCTTTGTGGCCGACAGGGCGTCATCCTTGGCCTTGAGCAGATCCGCCTCGGCCTTTTCGCGCCGGGCGATGTCGCGCTCCATTTCTGCGTTCATGCGCCCAAGCTCTTCGGCCTGGATCAGGATTTTCTCCCGGCCGCGCAAGAGATGAAAACACAACCCCGCGACAACCATTCCGAACATGGCGACAAGAACGTATCCACCAAGGCCCACGCCCCAGAGACGATCTTTTCGGGGCGAGACGGTCAGTAGCCACTCCCCGCCCGGAATGGCCAGTGCCCGCGTCAGGGCAAGATCTTCGACAATGTCCGCCTCGGACCGGACAATGAGCGTGGCGTCCTTGTCCGTGCTCAGCTTGCGGGCAAGAGCGTAGGAGTAGCCGTCCGAGTCCAGGGACTTGAAGTCAAAGGTCTCAAGCACGGTTTCCCAGTGGATGAGGGCCACGACCAGCCCCCAGAAATGCCGCTCACCGTTTTCATTCCAGAACACGGGCTTGCGGGCAAAAAGCCCGACTCCGCCCTGACGCATGTTCACCGGCCCGGCCAGGACCACCTGATTGGTGTTTATGGCTTCAAGGACCTCGGTCTTGCGCGCCGGGTCCTTGAGCAGGTCGTGACCGATGGCGGCCTCGTTTCCGGCCAGGGGATAGGCCGTGGCGACCACGCCGTCCGGGACCAGAAAAAGGCCGCCGATAAAAGGATTTTCGTGCAACAGATGTTCGGCATACTTTTCGAAATCATCGAATTCCCCGCGATCGACAGCCAGAATGTCGGCCATGGTGAAGAGCGGCGATTCGGCGTTGTGGAGCGCGGCCTGAATGGCGCTGAGTTGCTGTGAAATCCTGTGGGTCAGGGCCAGGCGCTCGCTTTGCCGGATATTGTCCATAAGGATGTTCAAATAGCAGTGCCCAAAAAAAAGGACTGAAGTTAAAGCGATGGCTGAATAAAAATAGAAAATTTGTCGTCGCGTCATTGGGCCTGCTTCCTTACCTGGGTTCCTCGTCGGCGCATGAACTTGTGCAATCACCACGAATCCTGTCCAAGCAAACGCCGCCTGTAGACAATAATTCTTTTATTCAAACATAATATCGATGCCTTGCGCAAGAACGATTTCAAACAAATTCCAACAGTCCCTCCAAAATTTCTTCCGATTTGAACCAACTGCGAGCCTTTTGGGAATTATTCCGCTGCACGTCATCCGGCACCATCATTTTTGACCGCGGTCGCGAGCAGACTTAAAAATTCGAGGACTCACATGGCGAGTATGAAATAGCCACTGTTTTATGGTCAACATTTTTTTAGGACGCACGCAACACGTTCGAGACAAAGGCCATTCAACGGACGAACCGAGCTTCCGGGACATTATAGCCCGGCAAACCAAGGGTTGACGCATTTTTTCCCATCCGTCCGACACTCATGCGTCCATAAGAATTTTGATTCTGTTGCAAGCGTTCATTTTTAAGCGCAGAAAAAATATTATGCGCGTCCGACAGAAAATGCTTGCACCAAAAAAACTGACTACCATATCATAGACACATGAGCGCACTAGGAAGTTATCTCACCGAGCGCAGAAAAGCACTCGCCGCCAAGCATTCGGGGTATTCAATCCGAAGCGTGGCCAAGCGTATCGGCATCCATCATTCCTATCTGAGCAAGCTGGAACGCGGCGAGAACGCGCCCCTGACCGAAGAGCGCATCCACGCCCTGGCCCGGCTCCTGGGAGAGGATCCCGACCTGCTCATGGCCCTGTCCGGCAAATTGTCCGACCGCATCACCGGGCTCATCCGCTCCAATCCCCTGCTCTTCCTCGGCAGCCTTGAGACCCTCGAAAAGCAGGGCGCGAGCACTTCGGATGCCGCGCCCATGCGCCAGGACCAACGCAAGAACGAGCTTGAGGAACTGACCAGGCTGCTGCGTGACGAAATACGGGAACGCCAGGTCCTTGAGTCCCAGCTGCGCGAACAGCAGCGGGTGCAGCGCACCATTCTTGAGAACCTGCAGGACGTCTCGGTGACTCTTCTGGACTCCCAGTTCCGCATCCTGTGGTCGAACTCTCCGGTGACCGAGAGCCCCGCGAATTTTCTCAATCAGCATGCTCACAAAGGCAGCGCCGCCGCGTCCGGAACAGGGCGAAACGAATCCGAATCCGGAGCTTTTTCCACCGCCTGGCGGGCCATGAAGACCCACACGGTGCAAAACGGAACCTACAGATCCCCGGACGGCAAGCACTGGCTGGTGCGCAGCGCTCCGGTGCTCGATGCCCATGACGCCGTCACCCAGATCGTGCACATGCAGTTCGAGGTCACGGAACTCATGCACGCCAAGCAGGCCCTGGAAGCCAGCGAACAACGCTGGAAATTCGCCCTTGAGGGGGCCCAGGAGGCTGTCTGGGATTACGATGTCCCTTCCGGAAGGCTGCAATGCTCGCCCACGTGGTACACGATGCTCGGCTACAGGGATGGCGATCTCGATCCGACCATCACGCAGTGGGAAGCCCTGCTGCATCCCGAAGACCGGGTTCCGGCCCTGAACATGCTCTCGGCCCACTTTCGGGGTGAAACGGATTTTTATGATTTCGAATACCGTCTGCGCTGCAGCGACGGCTCCTACAAATGGATCCACTCCCGGGGCAAGCTCATGGAAAAGAGCAGCATCGGGACGCCCACGCGCATCATCGGCACGCACTACGACATGAGCGAACGCAAGGCGGCCGAAGAACAGATTCTCGCCAACGAGGCTTTCCTGGAAAATCTGCTCGGGAGCATCGAGGAAGGCATCAGCGTGCTCGCCCCGGACATGACCGTGCGCTACGCCAACCCGACCATGACACGCTGGTATGCCGAGGAAATGCCGGTCGTGGGCAGGAAATGCCATGAAGCCTTCCATCGCCTGGGCGAATGCTGTTCCCGCTGTCCGGCGGTCAGAACCCTGCGCACGGGCCGCAACGAATTCGAAATACTCGAGATCATGTCCTCCACCGCCGCGCGCGCCATCGAATTCAACGCATATCCGATCAGGGACGCGCAAAGCGGCCAGGTTACCGGAGTCATCGTCTTCGTGCGCGACATCACTTCAAAGAGGCAGATCCAGCAGGCCCTGACCGAAATCGAGGACAAGTATCAGACCATCTACCAGGGCGCGCCCATCGGCATGTGCACGTTGGACGCCCGTGGCCGCTTTATGTCCATGAACCCCAGTTATGCACGATTGTACGGCTACTCGTCGCCCGGCGCGATGATGAATTCCGTGCGCTCGGCGTCCGAGCTTTTCGAGTCCAAGGAAGATTGGGAACGCCTGCGCGCGTTGATCCGCACGCAGGACGAGATCTTCGGATTCGAAAGCCGCATCCGACGCCCCGACGGAGCCATTGTCTGGACGTCGCGCACCATCCGCGTGGTCCGCGACTCCCAGGGCAAGCTTCTGCATTACGATGTTTTTGTCGAGGATATCGAAGCCAGAAAGACTCTCGAACTGCTCACGGAGGGCTTCAAATGAATTCCCGATTCATTTTTTCTGGCTTTTGATGAATAAATCCGCGTAGGAAGAGCAAGATTGGCCTGGCTCTATTCAGGCGCTCAAGTCCATCCACTCGGAGCGTGGCGCAGCCTCACAGGCGAATTTTCGCCGTTTCACTCACAAGGAGGGGGGAATGAAAAACATCAAGTTGGGGATCAAGATCGGCGGAGGTTTCGGAGTTCTGATTCTTATCGCATGCGCTTTGGGTGGTCTGGCCGTATTCAACATGAAAACTGTTGAAACTGACTCCATCAGGCTGGCCCAGGAATATGTTCCTGAAGTGGGCATCGCCAATAATCTGGAACGCTCTTCATTGCTGACCATGTATGCATGGCGCGGCTATGCCTTCACGGAACAACAGTCTTTCCTGGACGAAGGACGCAAGCAGCTTGCCGCGGTACAGGGCGTTTTGGGCGATGCTGAAAAGCATTCCCAGGCCTATCCCTCCCTGGTCAAACTCAAGGAACAGGTGGTGCAGGCCAAGACGGTTGTCTCCGCGTACGCCGCCCAGGCTGACCAGACCGTCGAACTGATCGAAGCGATGAATGCGGACCGCAAGGCGTTGGACCAGGGCGCGGCCGCCTACATGAAAAACTGCGTGGATTTTCTCGATAGCCAGAACGTGGCAATGAAGCGGGAATTCACCACAGGGGCCACCCCCGAAGCGCTGGCCGAGCGTCTCGACAAGATCACATGGATCAACGAAATCATCGACCTCGGTAATGATACCCGCATAAGGGTCTGGCGTGCCCAGGCGGAACGGGATCCGAAGATTATCGAGGACGCCCTCAAGAATTTCCCGAAAATGGACGAATTTTTCGACAAGCTCAAAGCGATCACGAGACTGGAGGCCAACCTCAGGCAGATCGCAGCCACAAAAGATGCGGCCTTGCAGTACAAGACGGCCATGACCAGTCTGAGCGGTCACTGGAAAGAGCTTGCGGACCTGAACACTCTCCGTACGAAAACCGGCGTGGATGTACTCGCCGTCGCGCAAGATACTGCCGTGGCGGGCATGGAAGGCACCCAAAAGATCGCCGACGAGGCCGTTGTCAACCTGAACTCGGCTTCCACGGTCATGATCGGCGGCCTGAGCGTCAGTGTCATCATCGGCATCTTCGTCGCCATATTCCTGACCAAGGGCATCACCGGCCCCGTGCAGCAGGGCGTGGAATTTGCCCGCAAGCTGGCCCAGGGCGACCTGACCGCCAAGCTGGATGTGGATCAGAAGGACGAAGTCGGCATCCTGGCCCAGGCGCTGCGCGACATGGTCGCCAAGCTGCGCGAGATCGTGACCGAGGTGCAGTCGGCCTCCGACAACGTGGCCTCGGGTTCCGAGGAGCTGAGCGCTTCCGCCGAACAGCTCTCCCAGGGCGCCACCGAGCAGGCCGCTTCAGTTGAAGAGGTTTCGTCGAGCATGGAAGAAATGGGTTCCAACATTCGCCAGAACGCCGACAACGCCTCCCAGACCGAAAAGATCGCACTGAAGGCCGCGCAGGACGCCGAAGCCGGCGGCCAGGCCGTGGTCCAGGCCGTGGGCGCCATGAAGAACATCGCCGAAAAGATCTCCATCGTCGAGGAAATCGCCCGCCAGACCAACCTCTTGGCTTTGAATGCCGCCATCGAAGCGGCCCGAGCCGGCGAACATGGCAAGGGTTTCGCCGTGGTCGCGGCGGAAGTCAGAAAGCTGGCCGAACGCAGCGGCACGGCCGCGGCCGAGATCAGCGAGCTGTCCTCCTCCACCGTGAGCGTGGCCGACCAGGCCGGTCAGATGCTGACCAAGCTCGTCCCGGACATTCAGCGCACCGCCGAGCTGGTGCAGGAGATCTCCGCCGCATCGAACGAACAGAACGCCGGCGCCGAGCAGATCAACAAGGCCCTGCAGCAGCTTGATCAGGTCATTCAGCAGAACGCTTCGGCCTCCGAGGAAATGGCCTCCACATCCGAGGAACTGTCCAGCCAGGCCGAACAGTTGCAGTCCTCCATCTCCTTCTTCCATCTGGGCGCCACAGCGGCCCGCGTCACCCGGCAGGCCGCCCACCGTGGCAGCAGCAGGCCGCAGCCCGCGCGCAAGGCCCCCAAGGCCCTGGCCGCCAAGGGTTCGTCCAGCGGCTTGGCCCTCGATATGGGGCGCGACGAAGAAGATGATGAATTCGAACGTTTCTAACCAAAGGTCGAGGTGACTCATGAGTGACAACACTACCCTGCAGTACCTGACCTTCGGTCTCGGCGAGGAGGTCTTTGCCCTGGAGACGGGTTCCGTGCGCGAGGTCATCGAACTCGTGTCCGTGACCCGCATCCCCAAGACGCCGCCCTACATGCGCGGAGTCATCAACCTGCGCGGCCATGCCGTGCCCGTGGTCGATCTGCGCATCAAGTTCGACATGCCCAAAGCCCAGGACACGGTCAACACGTGCATCATAATAGTAGATGTGGAAGTCGAAGGCGAAAACTGCTACATGGGAGCGATAGTCGATTCGGTACGTGAAGTCTTTGAAATGACAAGCGACCAGATCAACCCGCCGCCGCGCATGGGCACGTCCATCAGGGCGGACTTCATCCGGGGCATGGGCAAGCAGAACGAGGAGTTCATTATGATCCTCGATATCGGCAAGGTCTTCTCACCCGAAGAATTGCAGGTCTTGCGCAGCACGGAAGAACTGGAAGCATAAAATTGGAACCAAAGCGGGCCGGAACATCAGCTCCGGCCCGCATCACGAACAAGGACCGGTCCATGCCCCAAGACGAAAAAGCGCATCCTCTAAAGGGCCTTGTGTCCGTGATGGAGGAATGCGCCAGCAGCCTGCCCATGCTTCTGTCCCGCCTTGCCGGTGTCATCAAGGATAGAGAAGAGGATTTTCTCGGACTTGGAGCCACGATTTTCGGCATCAACTCGCAGGCCAACACGTTTTCGGCCACGGCTTCGGCCATGGCCTCTTCCGTCGGCGAGGGAGCCCTGCACGCCGCAATCGGCGAACTGCAAACCCGGGCCGACGAGGCCAAGGCCGTGTTTTCCTCCGTCTCCTCCACGGAGCAGCAGGAGGGCATGTCCGAGGTACTCGGACTCATCCGCGGCCTGGACCAGGCCATGGCTCAATTTTTCAACATGGTTCAGACCCTGAAGGTGCTCGAAATCACCACGCGCATCGAGAGCGCCCGCCTGGGCAGCGCCGGTGCCGGATTCACCACCCTGGCCGACGACGTCAGGGCCCTGGGCACCATCATCGACGAACACACGGAAAAAATCAGCGAACACTCGCACCTGCTCATGAACCAGGTGGCGACGGCCAGCGAGCGCAGCAAAAAGCAGCTCGCCTCGCAGAATCGCATCGTCGAAGACATGTTCACGGAACTCTTTGCCGGAATTTCCGAACTTGAGGACATGCGCAACCATTCGGCCGCCCTGGTTCAGGATCTGGCCAAGGGCTCCCGCCAGGTGACCGAGAGCATGGGGCAGGTCATCGCCTCGGTGCAATTTCACGACATCACCCGCCAGCAGGTCGAGCACGTCGAGGAAATCCTGGACCAGGCTGTCCGGGAAATCGGCGCGCCGGAAAAAGAAGGCGATGAGCTTGGCCTTGGAGCCTGGGTGCGGGATGTCCTCAAGCTCCAGGCTCCGCAGCTGCGCCAGGCGCAGGAAATGTTTTCCGGAGCCGTGGAAGAACTGATCGACCATCTGCGCTCCATCGGACTCGGCATAGAGGACCTGCACGGCAAGATCACCGCCGTGGCCTATGCGGACCGCAAGGGCGGAATGTCCATTCTCGACGCCATCCGTCACCACATCGGCGACGTCATGGACGCCATGCGCACCACCAGCGGGCACATCTCCGAGACATCCAAAACCATGTCGCACATGGCGGAAACCATCTCCACGGTCAGCACCTTCGTGCACGGCATCGAGGACATCGGCGCAGAGATCGAACTCATCGCGCTCAACGCCCGGGTCAAGGCGGCCCACACCGGCGATCAGGGCCGCACCCTCGGGGTCATCGCCATGGAAATCCAGAACCTTTCCGTGGACGCCCGTACCCGTACGGGAACCGTGGCCGAAATCCTGAACAATATTTCCACCGTGGCCGACCGCCTCTCCACCCTGGCCCGGACTTCCGACGTGTCCGAAATGGTCGGCGACATTCAGGCCCGTTTTGAAACCGTGCTCGATCATCTGGCCACCCTGGACGCCGAACTGGCGGCAAATATCGCGCATCTCTCGGATCTGGGGACGGGACTTGTCTCACAAATCACCGCCGTGACCTCTTCCATCCATTTCCATGAACTGGTATCGGATCAATTATTGAGTTTGGAAAAGGAAATCACGGTGTTGAAAGACAGATTCGCCCCCTTCTCGGCGGAACTCGACACGGCCAGACAGCCCGAGAAACTGCGCGAACAGCTTTCCCGATACACCATGGACAGCGAACGTCTGGTCCACCTGTCGGTTCTCGGACATCACGGGGACGCTCACGACGGTGACGAGGTGGATCTGTTCGACGACAATGACGTGGAACTTTTTGGCGACGACAATGTCGAACTCTTTTCCGATGACAACGTGGAACTCTTCGACGATGGCAACGTGGAACTTTTCGGCGATGACAATGTCGAACTTTTTACCGACGACAACGTGGAAATTTTCGACGCGCAGCCGACGGCGGCGAACGCAAAGCCACCGTCAAAAGCCGCTACCGCCAAGAAGGCTGAGCCTGAAGACGATCTCGGCGACAATGTGGAACTTTTCTAAAACCAGGAGCCTTTCATGTTTTCATGCACCGTCCAGGGCCCCCCGGAACACCCGGTCATAAAACTTTCCGGCAGTCTCACTCTTGAACATTCCAGGGAAATTCACGCCGAGCTGCTGGCCCGTTTGCCAAAGGCCGATGTCATTACCCTTGATCTGGGTGATTCGGAAAAATCGGATCTCTCTTTTGTCCAGATCCTCTGTTCCCTCCTGAAGGAACAGGACAAGGCAATCAGCTTCACAAGCCTGCCCCCCCACCTGCTCGAAAACGCGGCGAGCCTCGGGGCGGACAGTCTCATCAAGGAAATATCGAATCGCACAGAGGATAACCCATGAGCAAAACCATAATGACGGTTGATGACTCGGCCAGCGTCCGTCAGATGGTCAGCCTGACCTTGAAGGACGCGGGGTACACGGTCATCGAGGCCTGCGACGGCAAGGATGCCCTGGCCAAGCTGTCCGGACCGGTGGACATGATCGTGACCGATCTCAACATGCCCAACATGAACGGCATCGAACTCATCCGCGCCGTGCGCGCCACGCCTCAGTACAAATTCGTGCCCATCGTCATGCTGACCACGGAATCCCAGGCATCCACCAAAGAGGAAGGCAAGGCGGCCGGAGCCACCGGCTGGATCGTCAAACCTTTCAAACCGGATCAGCTCCTGGCGGTTGCCAAGAAACTGCTGCGCTAACACGCCACCCTCGGAGCGAAAATGTCCAGAGAAGAACTGAACCGTCAGGCATTTAAGGAAGAAGCCCTTGAACTTTTGGGCGAGCTTGAAACCTCACTGCTCGAACTTGAGGAAGATCCCGCCAATGACGATGTCATCAACCGGGTCTTCCGCGCCATGCACACCATCAAGGGTTCCGGGGCGATGTTCGGTTTCGAGGACATCGCATCCTTCACCCACGAGGTGGAGACGGTCTTTGATCTGGCGCGCAACGGCCAGATCAGCGTGTCCAAGGAGCTTCTCGACCTCACCTTGCTGGCCAGGGACCACATCCTGTCCATGCTCGAAGGCGAGGAACAGGGCCTTGGCGCGCGCGCCGCAGAAGTCATCCAGGGGCTCAAGGCCCTGACTCCAAGCCGGAAGGAATCCGAAGCCGTCCCTGCGGGCAAGGAAGCCCCGTCGACCTGCGCCTCGAATTCAAAAATGAACACCTGGCGCATCCGCTTCGCCCCGCCCAAAAACCTGTTCATGAGCGGGACCAATCCCGCCTCCCTTCTGGAAGAGCTGTGCGAGATGGGCGAGCACCACGTCATCATGCACGTAAAGGACATCCCCGCCCTGCCCAAGCTCAATCCCGAGGATTGCCTGGTCTGGTGGGACATTATCCTGACCACCTCCGGCAGCGAGGACGAAATCCGCGACGTCTTCATCTTCGTGGAGGAGGACAGCGACCTGACCATCCAGATGGTCGGAAGCTGCCAGGGCATCGACGAGGAATCCTACAAGCTCATCGGCCAGATCCTGGTCGAGAAGAACGACATCACCAAGGACGCCCTGGAACGCATCCTGCTCGAACGCAAACCCATCGGACAGCTTCTGTCCGAGGCGGGACTGGTCAGCGCCAGTCAGGTCGAGGCGGCATTGGTCGAGCAGCAGGAGGTCAAACGCCTGCGCCAGACGGCCAGCGCCGAGACGCAGACGTCGAGCATCCGGGTTCCGGCCCAGAAACTGGACTTTCTGGTCGATCTGGTCGGAGAACTGGTCACGGCCCAGGCGCGACTGACCCAATTTGCCAGCGAACAAAGCGACGCAAGGCTGCAAGCCATTTCCGAAGAAATCGAGCGGCTCTCCGACGAACTGCGCGACAATACCCTCGGCATCCGCATGTTGCCCATCGGGTCGACCTTCAGCCGCTTCAAACGCCTGGTCCGGGACCTCTCCCAGGAACTCGGCAAGCGCATCGTGCTTGAAACACACGGCGAGGACACCGAGCTGGACAAGACCGTCATCGAACGCCTGAACGATCCCTTGGTACACCTGCTCAGGAACAGCATCGACCACGGCATCGAGAGCCCAGAGGAGCGCCTGGCCCGGGGCAAGAATCCCGAGGGTCTGATAGAGCTTTCGGCCGAGCACTCCGGAGGCGAGGTGCTCATCCGCATCATCGACGACGGCGCGGGCATCGACCCAGAACGCATCCGGGCCAAGGCCGTGGAAAAAGGCATCATCGCTGCGGACACGCTCATGTCGGACAAGGATGCGCTCATGCTCATCTTCGCGCCGGGCTTCTCCACGGCCGACAAGGTCACCAGCGTTTCAGGGCGCGGCGTGGGCATGGACGTGGTCAAGCGCAACATCGACGCCCTGCGCGGCCGCATCTCCCTGGAGAGCGTTCCCGGCCAAGGCACGACCATCTCCGTGCGCATCCCCCTGACCCTGGCCATCATCGACGGTTTGCAAGTTCAGGTCGAGAACAGCTATTTCATCATGCCCCTGTCCGCCGTGGAAGAATGCGTGGAGCTCATCCGCAAGGACAAGGACCGCGCCGATCTGATCAACCTGCGCGGC